>NZ_CAAAFT010000268.1:6339-10536 GCF_900634765.1 Candidatus Protofrankia californiensis
CGCATGGCTCATGATCCAAACGAGTTTGTCGCCGTGTACGCTTTTTGGCCGCATTAGCGTACACGGCGACAAACTCGTGCCGATCTTCTCCGGTGGCTGGCGCTCATCGACGCATGCGACCGTTCAGCAGGAGACGTGTGGTTACATGGCCGGCGCTTTAGGTGGCGGCGGCGAGGTGGAGGCGGTCGCGGCGGCGGGCGAGCAGCCGGTCGGCGAGGGCGTCGGCGAGTTCGATGTCGTCCAGTGACACCCGGGTGCGTTCCTGGACGTCGAGGAGCGCGGCCAGCAGCTCCGCGGACAGGCGGGTCCGATCGGCCACCCGGGCCACGCTCGGTGGCAGTGCCCTGGAAGGCGATGGCAGTGATCCGGGGGCTGACGGGTGGGGCCCGCTGGCGACAACGGTGTCGGTACCCCGGTTCGAGCGGTGCTGCGGGTGCGAGCGGCGGGGCCGGTTGCGCAGGTCCATGGATCCAGTGACGGGCCTGCGGAACCTGGAATCAACTCTTGACATCAGGGGTGTCCAGCCGGTCTCCGGTTACCCACAGGTGGTCCCCAGCGGCACGGTGGATACCCACCGCGCCGTGAACAGAGTTATCCACATTTTCGGCCACATATGACCGTTCTCACATTCAGCGAGAAGATCGCGAGAGGATCACGGGGGATCAGCGAGAGGACGTACGAATGCCTGTCGCATCGGTGCCACCACGCTCCTGAGACCTCCCTGAAGCCGGCCCCGGAGAACCCTCCGAGCCTGCGGATCCGCGGCGTGCAGCGTTCCACGGGGACGCCGTCCTAGCAGATCCCACCGGTTCGGTAGCTTCCCAGACCCGTCGCCAATGAGCCTTCTGGGGAGAGCGTGCAGACCGGGCCGGCGTGGGCGACAGGGCAGGCGCCGCGTGCAACGAATCCCACCAGGACGTGGCGTCCTCATCCATCAACCGGGACACCTCGGCGAAGATACGGCTGGTGAAAGACCGGATGTCGGTGTCGACGGGGTGCATGGGCCGGCCGAACCGTACCGATACCCCGGGCCGGCCTGGAATCGTCCAGGCCCGGCCGCGCGGCATCGCACCGAAACTGCCGCGGATCCCGACCGGCACCACCGGAACCCCACAGGTGATCGCCAGATGTGCCGCGCCGAACCGGAACCGGGCGAGCTGGCCGTCCTTCGAGCGGGTCCCCTCCGGGAAGATGATGAGATTCCAGCCGTCGGCGAGCAGGTCGGCGGGTGCTGTCGACGGCGAGCCGCCACGGCGTTCGATCGGCACGGTCGCGAACAGGAAGGCCGTGCCCAGACCCCGCCACCAGCTGTCGAAGAAGTAGTCGGCGGCGGCGGCCACCGCGGTGTGATCCCGCACCTTCCTCGGCAGCGCACACAGCAGCAGCGGCGCGTCCAGATGGCTGGAATGGTTCGACACGAAGACCGCGGGAGTGCGCAGCCCCTCGATCGCGTCCAACCCTGCCACCGACAGTGACAGGTTCGCGTCCAGCATGGGTCGCATCCCGAGCTCCAGGGCGGCGACCCGGGCCGCCCGCATCGCCGGTGTCCGCGCCCACGAGGTGGGGAACTCACGTGCCAGCGGTGGCGGCTGGTGCGGCTCGGCCGAGCGGGGGACCGGTGGGCGCGCCGCCCACCGCCAGCCGCGCGCCATGTCACGCAGACCCACCCCGGCCAGGCTCTGCCGCATG
The DNA here is from genome assembly GCF_900634765.1 of Candidatus Protofrankia californiensis. Taxonomy (NCBI): domain Bacteria; kingdom Bacillati; phylum Actinomycetota; class Actinomycetes; order Frankiales; family Frankiaceae; genus Protofrankia; species Candidatus Protofrankia californiensis. Next base: position 8,029 of record NZ_CAAAFT010000268.1, read on the forward strand.
CGGGGTGCCATCACCGCACGTCCGCGATGGCGTGCGGCGGGGAGTGCAGGTAGGTCAGGGACGGATCACGACCCACCGTGGCCGAGACCATCTCGAGCGCGTCAGCCAGGGTGGACGCGGCCCGGAAACCCATCCGCGCGCATGCCGCCCGGTCACCGCCGACCCACACCACGTCCCCCAGGTGGTCCATGGCGTGCGCACCCCAATACCACATGTAGAACGGGTGCACGCCGTGGTAGGCGTGGGACGTACGGTACAGGTGGGTGTACCAGGGGTCGGTCGCGTACTGCTTCTCGAAGGTCGCCTCGATCGTCGCCGGATCGGTGGACTCGGCGAGAACCTCCTCGAAGAAGTCCACATATGACGGGTGATGCAGCTGGGAGAACTCCGGCGTCACCGGATGGTAGAGAATCATCGCGCCGCCGCGGCGCACCAGCGGCTGCCCCCGGTACATGTTGAAGAAATAACCCAGGCCCAGGCACATCGCGAGGATCGGGTTCATCACCGAGTTGACGTTGTACGGCCCGAGATACGGCAGACCGACGACGAGAACGTCGCTCTGCCCGTTCACCTCGACGAGTTGCTGGCGGTGCACGTTCGCGAGCGTCTTGGCATGCACGGCTTCGGTCTCGCCCGCATGCACGCCGGTGACGCCATAGTCCGCGACCAGGTCCTGGAAGAGTCTGCGGCGGGGACGCACCGGCATGGCGGCCAGGCCCCGCGACATCCCGAACGCCATCGCCTGGTCACGCACGGACCATTCCCACTCCCGCTTCGTGAAGAAGGCGTAACGGGACGGGAACGAGGCGTTGTTCACGGTCGTTTCCACCGTGAAAATCTTCAGATGGTCGGCGAGCAGCCGGCCCATCCGCCATGCCGAGGAATGCATGGCCGAGCGGGTGTGGTCCATGAACGACCGCGAGTGCACCATCGTGTGACTGTTGTGATGGTGGCGCAGGCTGTTGTAGGACGCCAGCCCGATCGGCACCGACTTGTGCCCGCCGTCCATGGCCACCAGGTTGACGTTGACGTAGACGAGCAGATCCGATTCGGCGGCCCGCCGGTTGATCTCGACGTCCTCGCCGTTCTCGGTCAGGCCGATGTGCAGGAGGTTGTCCCTGTCCTCGGCGTCGTGGTTGTAGAGGTTGTCCGGCCAGAACGAGCGGAACACCCGTTCCCCGACGGCCCTTTCGATCTCGGCGGCGGTCATCCGGCGGTGCAGGGCGTTCGCCACGATGAGCACCACGTCGTCGACGCCAACCTCGGCCGCGATCGTCAGCACCTGCTCGATCACCCGCTGGCGGATGTCAGGCCGGCGCATCGGCGGCAGCGGAATCGACAGGTCGTCGAAGGCGATCGTCAGACGCATCCCCGGACGCAGCAGCGCCCGCAACGGCTCGCTGTTCTCCGGCTCGGCCAGCGCCCGGCTGATCGCCCCGTCAACGTCCGCCAGCGCCGGAAGCGACTCCGGTGGGTAGACCACCCGGGTGCCGAGCGGAAAGCGTTCCAGCCCGAACCCCTCACCCTGGTGTACGAGCAGCGGAGGAGTCCGCCCATCGACTTCGAGCACGAACCCCGGTCTCACCTGTGCGATCCCCTCACGCGCGGTTTCGTCCGAACGACACTGGGTTGTCGCCGGCTCCATGGAATAAGCGTCCCAGCAGACGTCATAGTGCCTGCTAACAGGCCCCGCCTGCGCCTTGTCACGGCGTCATCAGGGGTCACGGCGTCATCAGGTCGAAGGCGACCTTGACCGCTCCGAGCCGCCCCGCCGCGAGCGCGTGGTCCAACGCGTCCCGCCAGCGGTCCAGCGGGTAGGTGGCCGACACGATCCCGTCCAGCGGCGCGGTTGCCGCGAGCTCCAGGGCCCGGTCGAAGTCCGTCCGGTCGTCCGTGCCGATGCTCGACGCGTAGGTGCCCACCAGCTCCAGCTCACGGAACCACAACGGGGTCAGATCGACCGAACCGGTGGGAACCCCCGACAGCACGACCCGCCCGCCCGCCCGGGTGGTGCGCAGTGCCGTCGACAGCGACGACGCGCTGCCCGCGCAGTCGATCGCGACGTCCACCCCACCCAGCAGGTAGGGCGGGCCGACCTCCGGATCGAGCCGCAGCGCGCGGGTGCCGCGGCGCACCCCGCCGACGGCGGACGCCGGCGGGAGAATCTCGTCCGCGCCGAAGCGCCGGGCCAGCTCCACCTGCCGGCGATGCTTGGCGACCACGGTCACCGGACCGGCCTTGGTGTAGGCGCGCAGCGCCAGCAGGGTGAACAGCCCCACCGCGCCCGCACCGATGATCAGCACCCGGTCGCCGTCGGCGGGGCGGGCTCGCAACGCGGTGTGCACGGCGCAGGCGAGCGGCTCGACCAGCACCGCCCGTTCGTCCGGCAGGTCCGCCGGCACCGGATGCAGCTGCGAGCGGTGCACGACCAGCGCCCGGCTCCACCCGCCGCCGGTGTCCGCGCAGTAGCCGGTCTGCAGGCCGGGGGACAGGTGCCCGGACGTGATC
>NZ_CAAAFT010000268.1:10650-11385 GCF_900634765.1 Candidatus Protofrankia californiensis
ACCACCCGGGAGCCCGCTGGTAGCTGCGTGTCATCACAGAGAGTGACATCCGTCTGTGTGTCGGCCACGATCTCGTGCCCGGGGACGAACGGCATGGACACCAGGGAGGCGAAGTAGAACGACGACTGCCCGGTGATGGTGGCCAGATCCGAGCCGCAGATCCCCGACAACCGTGGGCGGATCGTCACCCAGTCCGGCCCGGGACGGGACGGAGCGGGCCGATCACTCAGCCGCAACGGCGCCGTGGTGGTGGCCGCAGCAGCGGCCAGGGACGGCAGCCGGCCCGACAGCGTCCGGGCGGTCAGATAGCGGGGCAGCGACCGGTAGAGCTCCAGCGCGCGGCTCACCGCTGGGCTCCCGGCCAGACGGTCCGGGCGCGATCTGACCCGGTGCCCGTTCCCACCGGCTCCCCGCCGCGCCAAGCCCGCACCTGCGCGGCCACGGCGTGGGCCTGGCGCTCGGCGCGGCTCGCCGTCACCGCGCGTGGTTCGCCCCGGGTCGAGGGCCATTCCTCGATCGGCCAGCCGGACCGGCGGGCGACCCGGTACAGCGGCAGGTCGGGATTAACCGCCACCGGGTTGCCGACGGCGCGCAGCATCGGCAGGTCCGACTGGCTGTCGGCGTACCCCCACGACACGCTCAAATTCGCGCCCACCCGTCCCGCGTAGTGGCTCAGCCAGGCCGCCCGGGCGTCACCGACCAACGGCGCCGACACCAGACGCCCGGTGCACCGCC
>NZ_CAAAFT010000269.1:0-894 GCF_900634765.1 Candidatus Protofrankia californiensis
CGGCGCAGGAACGACAGCCGCTCATCGAGCTGCTCCAGGTCGCGGGCGGCCTGGCGGACCCGGTCGGAGCGGGGCGCGTACCCCAGCGCCCGACCGGCGAGCTCGGTGAACCGCTCACCGCGCCGCAGCCTGCTCTCGACCGTCGCGGCCCCGGCGAAGCGCCAGTCGGTGGCCGCGACGGCACCACGGTTGCGTGAGATCAACGGGTGGCGCTGGAAGTACTCACGGACGTGCTCGTAGAGGTCCCGGAACAGCAGCGGGTTACGGAAACCCGAGCAGATCGTGTAGTAGGCCGGGGTGGATGCCGGCGGGGTGGCCGCCGCCGCGGCGATGATCGCGTTGACCACCAGGTCGACCGGGATGATGTCGATGATGCCGTCGGGGGAGGCCGGAAAGTCCGGCAACTCCCCGCGCCCGTAGGCGATGATCAGCGGTTCGGCCATCTTGAAGCCCTCGATCCACCCCGGAAACGGGCGGGCCAGCGCGCTTTCGATGATGGACGGGCGCACCACCGTCAGCGACAGACCGTCTCGCTCCTCCTCCAGGTAGCGCTCGGCGAGCGCCTTGGTGAAGGTGTAGCAGTCGGTCCAGCCCAGCACGCGGGCCCGCTCCCCGCCGACGTCGACGAGCCTGCGGTCCACCCACCTGCGGCGGCGGCGCTCGGCCTCGCGGGAGACCGTCTGGGCCCCGGCGCGGACGTGTTCGGCCTCGGCCTGCTCCCGGAACCCGCGCAGCGCGTCGGGGGTGCGGGAGGCGTCCTCGGCCGCCACGCGCGCCCGCTGCGCGGCCGCCTGCTCCGTCCGCCAGTCGACGTTGTGCACCAGGCGGCCCTCGGCCACGTGCCCGGACCGCAGGCCCGCCACGTACGCCGTGGAGATGTGCACGAGGTGGGGC
>NZ_CAAAFT010000269.1:1031-1756 GCF_900634765.1 Candidatus Protofrankia californiensis
CGGGCGCCACTGTCCCGGACGGCCCGCAGCAGTTCCTGGACACCGCCGAGGTTGGTGGCGAAACCCGTGTCGATCGGCGGGTCGAAGGACACCTCACCCGCGCAGTGGATCACGATGTCGAGATCCGCCGGCAACGCCGGCATCCGCTCCAGGTCGCCTTCGAGCACCGTGACCCGTTCGCGCAGCGCCCGCTCGACCCCGTCCGCGCCGACACGCTCGCGCCATGCGGCAAAAGCCGGTTTGGCCACGAGACCGGCGAACCGGGCGTGTCCGCTCCTGCCGGCGCGGGGACGGATGAGGACGACCACGTGGGTGTCGGGCAGATCGGACAGTAGCCGTTCGAGCAGTGCCTCGCCCACGAAGCCGGTCGCTCCCGTGACGAGGACGCGCTTGCCCGCGAGCCGCTCGGGCAGCCCCACCGCCTCACCTCATTCCGTTATTGGGATTCCGTTATTGGGACACCGGTGGGTCACAGTAAGGGACGCCGATGCCCGGGGCCGCAACCGGCTCACGCCGGCTAGGATCCGTCTCCCTGTCCTGCGCCGAAGGTCATGGAGCGTGTACGGGTGGACATTACAAGCACGGACGCGACAAGCGACACAACCGATGTAGCCGACGCCACCGCCAGTGCCGCGAGGAGCCGGTCGGACGCCTTCTCGACACCCCACCGCCGTGCCAGCCGGGCAAGGCCGTCGTGGTCGGCGGGCTGTGCGGGCAGCGTGTCA
>NZ_CAAAFT010000269.1:1998-2851 GCF_900634765.1 Candidatus Protofrankia californiensis
CGGCAGGTCCACGTCGGTGACGACCCCGACCACCGCGACGGCCGCGTCGAGATAGGCCTCGGCCTCGACGATCCGCCGTCTGCTCCCGCCCGGGAAGCCGGCGGTGTCCCCCCGCGCGGCAGCGGCCCGGACCGCTGCCAGCGAACCGAACCCGGCCAGCAGCGCCGCCGCGGTCTTCGCGCCTATACCCGGCACCCCCGGCAACCCGTCGCTGGGGTCACCGCGCAGCACCGCAAAATCGGCGTAGGCCCGGCCGGGGATGCCGAAGCGGTCGGCCACCGCGGCCTCGTCGACCACGGCGAACCGCTCGACCGCATAGCGCACCCGCACCGGCCGGGAGTCGTCGACCAGTTGGAACAGATCGCGGTCGCCGGTCAGCACGTCCACCTCCGCCTGATCGCGGACGGCCAGCGTGCCGATCACGTCGTCCGCCTCATAGCCGGTGGCCGAGATCCGGGCGATACCGGCGGCGTCCAGGACGGCGTCGATGACGGGCAGCTGGACGGTGAGCGCCACCGGGACGTCCTCGGCCCCGTCGGTGCTGCCGGCGGCCACCCGGTGGGCCTTGTACGACTCCAGCAGCGCGACCCGGAACCGCGGGCGCCAGTCCGCGTCGAAGCAGGCGACCAGCCGGGTGGGACGGATCTCGGCGATCTGGCGGGCCAAGGTGTCCAGCAGACCCCGCACGGCGTTCACGGGCGTCCCGTCCGGGGAGCGGACCGACCGCGGCACCCCGTGGAAGGCGCGGAAATACAGCGACGGGGTGTCGAGCAGCATCAGCCGACCGGTGGGTGTGTGCACCCGGCCAGCCTGACACCCTCCGCCGCACATCGATATCCGTCCAGCACACGAC
>NZ_CAAAFT010000270.1:0-12147 GCF_900634765.1 Candidatus Protofrankia californiensis
CGACGCCGCCGAGGTCGGCCTCCCGCTCACCGCGTTCGTGTCGATCAAACCGATCGACCCGAGTCAGCCGGACGACGCCCCGGAGCGGCTGCGGGACCTGACCGCCATCGAGGCATGCCACAGTGTCGCCGGTGAGGAGAGCTACCTGCTCAAGGTCCGGGTCGGCACCCCGGGCGACCTGGAAAGCCTGCTGCAGGAGATCCGCGCCGCGGCGAACGTCTCGACCCGCACCATGGTCGTCCTGTCCACCCCGTACGAGGCACGGCCACCAGCCATCTGATGCCTCCCAGGGTCGCCGGCCATGCACAAAGAGACATGATCGTGTCGTTATCGGCCTTCCTCCGTCGGCTGGCGCGTGATTCTCGACGACACGGCCGATCCACCGGGCACCACGGCGTCCGACACGATTTCCGGCAGGCACACTTTCAGGTGTGACGGACATGTCGTCGAACCCGCGAGTAGCCAGGGGAGCTGGCCCTCTGGACGGACAGGACGGACAACCGGTGGGCGCCGTAACGGTTGAACCCGACAGCAGGCGGCGCGTCCTCTACCGCGGTGGCCGGGTCCACAGCCCGGCATCCCCGTTCGCGACGGCGATGCTGGTCGAGGACGGCAGGATCGCCTGGATCGGCTCGGACGCGGCCGCCGACGCCCTGACGGCCGAGGAGATCGTGGACCTCGACGACGCCGTGGTCACGCCCGCATTCGTGGACGCCCACGTGCACGTGACCGCGACCGGGCTTGCCCTCGACGGACTCGACCTGTCCGGGGCGCCGTCCCTGGCCTTCGCCCTCGACCAGCTCGCCGAGCATGTCCGGCGTCACCCCGCCACCGTCGTGCTCGGCACCAACTGGGACGAGACGGCCTGGCCCGAGGCCCGTCCGCCCACAGCCGCCGAACTTGACCGCGCGGCCGGCGGCGCGGCCGTCTACCTCTCCCGCATTGACGGCCACTGCGCGGTCGTGTCGTCCGCGCTCGCGGCCCGCTGCGGCGCACCCGGCATGCGGGGATGGCTCGGGGACGGCCGGTGCCAGGGCGAGGCCCACCATGCGGCCCGGACCACCGCCTACGACAACGTGTCCGTAGGCCAGCGGCGAGCCGCCCAGCGCCGGACCCGGGCGCATGCCGCCGCACTCGGCATAGCCGCCCTGCACGAGATGGCCGGGCCGGAGGTCTCCAGCGCGGACGACCTCAGCGACCTGCTCACGCTCGCGGCCGCTGAACCGGGTCCCGCCGTCCACGGGTACTGGGCCGGGGACATCGACACCGCCCTCGCTCTCGGTGTCGGTCTCGGCGGCGACCTGTTCGTCGACGGATCGCTGGGATCACGCACCGCGGCATTGCGCGCCCCCTATGCGGACGCCCCCGGCGGCGCCGACGGCCACACCAGGATCAACGACCACGGCAGTGTTGATGACCGGGGCCTGCTGCACCTGGACGCCGACACCGTGTACGAGACGGTCGTACAGGCCACCGAGGCCGGTCTGCAGACCGGCTTCCACGCGATCGGGGACGCGGCCCTCGACACCGTCCTGGACGGCCTCGACCGTACGGCCGACAAGGTCGGCCTACCTCGGATCCTGGCAGGCCGCCACCGCGTCGAGCACTGCGAGATGGCCGACGCCGCCCAGATCGCGCGGATGGCCCGCCTCGGCCTGGTGGCCGTCGTACAACCGGCCTTCGACGCCTGCTGGGGAGGCCAGGACGGCATGTACGCCCGGCGGCTGGGAGCCGACCGGGCGGCCACGATGAACCCGTTCGCCGCGATGGCGGCCGCGGGTGTCGTCCTTGCGTTGTCCTCGGACGCTCCGGTGACCCCGCTGGACCCATGGGGTGGCGTGCGTGCCGCGGTCGCGCACCACACGCCGTCGGCGGCGCTGAGCGCTCGGGCGGCGTTCTCCGCCGCGACCAGGGGCGGGTGGCGGGCGGCCCGGGCCGACGGTGACGGCAGTGGGCTGCTCGCACCCGGCGCTCCGGCGACGTTCGCGGTCTGGCAGGTGGCGGGGGAGCTGGTGGTCCAGGTGCCGGACGCCCGTGTCACGGCATGGTCCACCGACCCGCGGGCGGGCGTCGCCGGGCTGCCCGATCTCGACGGACCCACCCCGACCTGTGTACGCACGGTCGTGCGCGGCACGGTCGTCCACGATCTGCTGTAGGGCTGACGACCGCGCGATCATATTTTGCCGTTCGGGCAGCCCAGGTCTGCGGGTCACTGATCGGCCGGTGAGCAACCCGTCCGTCCCGATCCCGTCCATGGACACAGAAAGGGCCCCGGACCGCCCTTCGGACCGACTCCCTGCCCGCCGGATGCGGGCAGGGACACCGTTGTCTAGGGGACGATCTGGGACCCTCCGGGCTGCCTTGCAGCTCCTCCTTCGTCGGCGACGAGAAACTTCCTGTCCAACCCCACCTCCGACCGGGCCTGGTACCGGGCGGTCACGGACGCATGAGCGCCCGGTGGCCGCTGGCCGGTCTAGTCGACAGGGAAGGCACTCCCGCAGCCGCCTCATGAGTGGACAAGATGAACGGTACCGGTCGTTACTCGGTTGCTGTCAACCACACGTTCTATCCCGGTCTTCCTCCCGTTCTCCTCGATCCTCCCCGAAGCGGCGCAGCCCCCCGCCCCGTCAGCACGTCAGGCAGGCATGACATGCGCAGGGTTGCGCATTGTTGCACAGTATAAATTGTGTAGAAGTTGTTATTTCGCGGCACGCACCCGCACGCCAGATACGGTTTCGTCACCGATAAACCTATCCACAACATGGAGACTATTTTTCAGGAATGTCAATCAACTAGTAATCAATGTTTGCAAAACTAGCTGCGATGCGTCGCGATTGTTCCAGCTACGTGGACACGCCGATCCGAAGATGCGCAGGGTGTTTGGTTGCGTGCTACGTGTAGTACTGTCGACTGCGGTTCCGAACGAGACCCGATCAGCGGTACCTGCACGGACCACGAGCGGGCCGGGCCGTCGGGAATGAGGCCCGGGAAGAGGTAATGACCGCCACGGATGTCACCCGCCGCACCGTCGCCAGACACAGACGAACGACCGATCGCTCCCGAAGGACCCTGATGAGCTGGATGCTCCTGGTGGCCGCGATCGCCTGTGACGTGGCGGCCACCTACGCTCTCGCAGCCTCCCACGGCTTCCGCAACCCGATCCCCTCGGTACTCGCCGTCCTCGGATTTCTCCTGACCACCTACTTCTTCGGGGTTGCGCTCACCGGGCTGGGCCCGAGCGTCTCGTACGCGGCCTTCGGGGCGTTGGGGACCGCCGCGGTTGCCGTCATCGGCATCGCTTTGGGCACGGAACACGCCAGCTGGATCAAAACGGGATCCCTGGTTCTGATCATCCTCGGTGTGGCGCTGCTTCCTCTCGCCAACCATCGGGAAAAAGACACGTCACCGGCCCCTGCGCGGGTTTCCGGGCAGATCGACCGAGGTTAGCGGGCCACAGGCGTCGCGATCATGCTTTTCTCGCGGTGCCGGAAGCCCAGATCCTCAGGCCGCTGAGGAGACAACCGGGCTCCGCATACGCCGGCCAGTGAGGCCCGCGGGTGGATGTTTCACCGACCCGGTCGATCGCGGGCCGGCCGGTGACCGACACTAGGACTGTGACAGCCCAGGACATGCTGACTGCTGGTCGCGTTGCCGCGTCATCGCCCACCGGCGTGTCCGACATCGGCGAGGACGCCTCGCCGGCCCGACGGCTGATCCGGCCGCTGCTCGCGATCATCGCCGGTGCGGCGCTGTACCTGGCGTTCCCGCCGGTTGGGATCTGGCCGCTGGCACCGGTCGCCGTGGCCGTCCTCACCCTTGTCGTGCGCGGTGTGCGCCTGCGCTGGTCGTTTAGCCTCGGCATGCTTTTCGGTCTGGGCTTCATGCTGGGGATGCTGCGTTTCGTGATGTTCGTCGGCATCGACGGCTGGGTGGTGCTGTCGGTCGGCGAGGCGGCCCTGCTCGCGGTGGTCGCCCCCGCGACCACCGCGGTGATGCGGGTGCGTGGCTGGCCCCTGTGGGTGGCCGCGGTGTGGGTCGCTCAGGAGGCTGTGCGCGGACGCGCGCCATTCGGCGGTTTCCCGTGGGGAAAGCTGGCTTTCAGCCAGGCGGGCACACCGCTGACTCCGCTTGCGGCGCTCGGCGGCTCGCCGCTGGTGACCGCCGCGGTCGCCGGCTGCGGTGCGCTGCTGGCCGCGGCCGCCATCCGCTCGGGTGTGCTGACTGCGGGTCCCGCCGGCTCGTCCTGTTCGTCCGGCGTGGGTGACACAGGCACGCCAGGCACCAGGCGCAGTTGGGGACGGACGGCCGCGGCGACGGCCCGGCCACTGGGTGGAGCCGCCGCCGTGACGCTGGTGGGTCTTGCGGTACCGCTACCGGCCACAGCGCAGACCGGCACAGCGCAGGTCGCGGCGATCCAGGGCAACGTCGCGCAGGCCGGGGGTCTCAACGCGCTCGGACGCATGTTCCAGGTCACCACCAACCACGTCACACAGACCGAACAGCTCGCGGCGGATGTCGCGGCCGGCCGGACCCCCCAGCCTGACCTGGTCCTGTGGCCGGAGAACGCCTCGGACGTCGACCCGCTTGCCAACCCCCGCGCGGGCGCCCTGCTGAACCGGGCCGCCCAGGCGGTGGGTGCTCCCGTCCTCGTCGGCGCGGTACTCGACGGGCCAAGTCCGAGGAAGGCGCGCAACGCGGGGCTGGTGTGGGAGGGGGATGGCTGGGCCGGGCAGATGTACGTCAAGCAGCATCCGGTGCCGTTCGCCGAGTACCTGCCGGGTCGGGCCGTCCTCGAAAGACTGGTCAGCCGGTTCGCCACCGAGATGCCCAACGACTTCGTCCACGGCACCGCGGTCGGGGCACTGACCATCCATGACATCACCATCGGTGATGTCATCTGCTTTGAGGTGGCCTACGACGGGCTCGTCCGCAGGACTGTCAACGCCGGTGCGCAGCTGCTGGTCGTGCAGACCAACAACGCCTCGTTCGGGCGTAAGGGCGAAAGTGAGCAGCAGCTGGCCATGACCCGGCTACGCGCGGTCGAACACGGGCGGGCCGCGGTGCAGGTGTCCACCAGCGGCCAGAGCGCACTGATCCTTCCCGACGGCCGGATCATCGCACAATCCGGGTTGTACGAGGCGGCTGCCCTGACTGCCGCGCTCCCGTTGCGCACGGGGCGTACCCTTACCGACCGGCTCGGCATCATCCCGGAGACGGTCTTGGTGATGATCGGACTGTTCGCTGTAGCGTTCGGCCTACGGACCGGGCAGGCGTCGGCACGACAGGCATCCGTGTTCGACCGGACCGCCGGCCACCGGCCACAGTACGGGCAGACAGGCGGCGGCACCGCCGACAACAGCGCTGGCGACATCGAAAGGAGCCGCGTGGACGGCGAGCGCGTTCTCGTGTGTGTTCCCACCTACAACGAACGGGAGAACCTTCAGGACACGGTCAACCGGCTCCGAACGGCCAATCCGGACGTGGACCTGCTGGTCATCGACGACGCGAGTCCCGACGGCACCGGTCGGATCGCTGATGACCTCGCCGGCGCCGATCCTCATGTCCACGTCCTGCACCGCGGTACCAAGGAGGGTCTGGGTGCGGCCTATGTAGCCGGCTTTGGATGGGGGTTGCAGCGCGGCTACGGTGTCCTGGTCGAGATGGACGCCGACGGCTCACACCAGCCGGAGGAACTTCCGCGCCTGCTCACCGCTTTGCGCGAGGCCGATCTGGTCATCGGTTCTCGCTGGGTACGCGGGGGAGAGGTGCGCAACTGGCCGCGTACCCGGCTGTTGCTCTCCCGCGGCGCGAACGTGTATGTACGGGTCGTTCTCGGTATGCCGCTGGCCGACGCGACCGCGGGTTTCCGGGCCTACCGGGCTGAGGTCCTGCGTAGTCGTGACCTTGATCGGGTTGCGTCGCAGGGATACTGCTTCCAGGTCGATCTGGCCTGGCAGGCGTGGCGGTCGGGGTTCCGCCTCAGCGAGGTCCCGATCACCTTCGTCCAGCGCGAACGCGGGCGGTCGAAGATGAGCCGGGCCATCGTGGGGGAGGCGCTGTGGCGGGTGACCTGGTGGGCTGTGAAGTCTTCTTGGCGCGGTCGGCTGGCCCAGGGTGACGGCCGCGGTGTTCGGCGTCAGGGGAGTGCGCTTCCGGCGAATCGGAAAGGTCAGGAAGGCTCGGGTCCCCAACCCGGCGGAAGCCCCGGCCCGGTGCCGCTTCCCGCGGCACGCAGGACCCCTGAGGGGCAGCAGGAGCAGTCGACAACGGGCGTCCCGGTATGACCCGAGGTGACACGCGTGTGACCGACCGGACTACCCCGGGTGGCCACACGCGTCGATGCTGCTACAGCAGGCGCGTCAGGCGGATCGGCGATCCTGCCCAGCGCCCCGCAGAACCGCAAGCCGCTCGGCCAGTACCTCTTCAAGGTCGTCGGTGGTACGCCGCTCCATCAGCATGTCCCAGTGCGTGCGCGGGGGCTTGCTCTTCTTCGGCTCCGGAACCTCGCCGTCGACGATGACCGATCCGGCACCACAGACACGGCATTCCCAGACTGCCGGGACCTCGGCCTCGGCAGCGAAGGGCATGGTGAACTGGTGGCCGTTCGGGCAGTCGTAGGACGCGGTCTGGCGTGGCGCGAGTTCGGTGCTGCGATCCGTCTCGTAGGAGACTGCACCTAGACGGCTGCCTCGCAGGATGCGCTCGCCCATAAAAACCCTCCCGAGCGTCGATACCAGTGAGGAACTCAGACTCACCAACGCACGGGATCTGTGGGACGTTCCCACGAGGACAAGGCCGGTGACGAGATCGCGCTCACACAAGGTATAAAAATGATCACATTTAGAGCTCCTTTTGTTACGTACAGTCAGCGAACTGGCCTCTTCGGAGTGGCGCGATGCGTGATCGGTGTCGGATTGCTGACACGTCCCACCGGATTCGTGCGCCTCGCCGGAGTGGACCGGGTCACTGCCGAACGGACGGCGTGGATCACCCAGCTTGCGGCAGCCCGTGATATTGCTCTCGGCGCCGGTCTGCTCGCGACGCTTCTGCGGCGCGACAGCGGACCGGTCCGGGGCTGGCTGTGGGCGGGCATGTTCGTCGACATGGCCGACGCGGCCGTGCTGCTCGCCGCCGGCATCCGTCGTGACGTCGCGCCGCTGCCGGTCGCGGTCGCGGTGGTGGCTGCGGCCGGCAGCGTTGTCCAGGCGGGCGCACTCGTTGCGCGTCCGGCCGCCGGCACGGGCGCAGAAGGCGCCGCGCCGATCCTGGCGACATCGCCGGGGAACGAATCCGCTGCCTGAAACGTCCCACAACACAAGGAGAGGGGAGTGAAGTGGCATGAGCGACGACAAGGAGGCCACTGTGACAGCGCACCAGGTCGTCAGGACCGAGGAGGAGTGGCGCAAGGGACTCCCTGCGGAGCGTTACGCCATTCTGCGTAACGCCGCCACCGAACCACCTTTCACCGGTTCCTATACGTACAGCAAGGAAACCGGCATCTACCGTTGTGGGGCATGCGGGAACGCGTTGTTCGACTCATCCACGAAGTACGACTCCGGGTCGGGATGGCCGAGTTTCTACCAGCCCACGGTAGCGGAGGCGGTGGAGCTGGTGGAGGACCGCTCCCACGGCATGATCCGTACAGAGGTACGGTGCCGACGTTGTGGATCACACCTTGGGCACGTGTTCGACGACGGTCCCGAACCGACCGGTCAGCGCTACTGCATGAACTCGCTCGCGCTTGATCTCGACTCGGCCGACCCGTCGCCTGACGCGGAGAACGCGATCTGACCGGGAGAACATGGCTGTAAACGTGGGTGTGGAGGGCGCGGACCCGGCGGGGCAGTAGGGCTATTGCCCTCCTCCCCCACACGATGCTGTCGCGCCGATAATCGACATTATGTCAAGTAGACTGGGTGAACCCCCATCCGAGCCGCCCGCGGTACCCGTGTCACCTCCCGACAGGCCTGGCGTCCTGGGCGTCGGGCCGGCTCACCTCGGCCGGACCCCGTGAACGTTGCTCCCAACCGTCCTTGCGGACGTGTTCGAGAGGAATTTCCCGCGTCCGGAAATTTCTCCCCGCCCTGGAGTCGGCCGGGGCGAGGTCATCTATTCGACACTCGCTCGACATTCGGTGGTAGGACGACGGGGTTATTCGACGGCAAGTCGATGTGGTGGACGACAGTTGGGCGCACTGGTCATGGCGACACCGTCCCGGCGGGATATGCTCATCCCCCACGGGGGTCGGGATCACGGTCCCGCCGGGCGGGAACGCCCGAGGACGGGGCGTTCGGTTCAAGGGTTTAATTACGGGTAGCGCGAGGAAGCCGCCGTTTCCCCCATCGATCCATATGTGACCAGCAACACCCCGGGTAACATCGCATCGGCCCGTCGGCAACTGATATAGCGGTCTGGGATGGTTTGCATGGAGAGGGGTACTACGAGCGCTGCTGGAAATCCCCCGACATCAGGCGGAGCTTATTTACACGAGAGTCGGCGAAGGTGGTGGTGAAAGTGACATCTGTGACCGAGTGGTTGGGCGTGTGCGGCAGGGAACAACCGGGCCAGGTGTACCTCAGAGAGGCTCGCGGCAACCGTTCGGTCACCTACGGCGAGATGGCTGCTCTCATTCAGCGGTGGCGGACCGATCTGGACGCGCACGGCCCGCGGGTGCAACGGCGGATCGCGATCCTCGTGTCCGATCCCCTGGACTTCGCCGTGGTCTTCCTCGCAACCCTTGCAAGTGGGAGGCACGCGGTTCCCCTGGATCCGGACGCCCCACCCGCGGAGCTGGAACGAGCCCTGGAACGAACCCGGCCCGATCTGGTGGTCACCGATCGATCCCTGCCTGCTCCGTGTGACATCCGCCAGCTCAGCCCGCGGATGGCCACCGAACACACCGCCGCATTGCCGTCGGACTGCGGTTCCGACGGCACCGACCTCGGTGACGGCGGTGCGAGTTGCCGGGTGCCGGGCGGTGTCCTGGTGACGGGTTCAACGGGTTCGGTTGCGACCGAGGCAGTCAGGGAGATCTTTCTTGACAGCGAGCAGCTCGCTCACGTGGCTGCCGCCGTCGCGCACCACCACCAGCTGAGCCGGACCGACATCGGTTACAGCCCGCTACCACTGGTCCACGTCAACGCTCAGGTGGTCGGGCTGCTCGCCACTTTGTGCAGCGGGGCTACCCTCGTTCTCGACCGCCGGTTCCGCCGCCGTGGATTCTGGACGATGATCAACAATCATCAGGTGACCTGGATCAACGGGGTTCCGGCGGTCCTGGCCCTGCTGGCCATGGATCCCCACGCCGCTCGCGCCCGCGACTGCCGTGTCCGGTTCGTCCGGTCTGCCTCGGCTCCCCTGCCCGTTTCCGTGTTACAGGCGTTCGAGGAGGCCACCGGCGTCCCGGTGCTGGAAACCTATGGCATGACCGAGGCCGGTAGTCTGATAACGGCGAATCCACCGCAGGGGACCCGCAAGCCAGGGTCGGTGGGTCTGCCGGTGGGAAGCGAGGTACGCGTCGTCGATGACGACGGGATGCTGCGTCCGCCCGACCAGGTTGGCAAGGTGCAGATCCGCGGGCCCGGGGTCATTCGCGCATATGCCGGCCCGGCTGGTGGCGACAGGTTCACCCCGGATGGCTGGCTGGACACCGGCGACATCGGCTTCGTCGATTCCGACGGCTATCTCTACCTGTCCGGCCGCAGCGATGACGTGATCAACTGTGGCGGTGAGAAAGTGTCCCCCCGCGAGGTCGAGGAGGTCCTGCTCGCCGACCCGCGGGTATGCCGCGCCGTGGTGGTGGGCCGGCCGGACGCTGTTCTCGGTGAGGTGCCCGTCGCGCTGGTCGTGCCGGTGGATGTTCCCGATCCCCTGCTTGTGACCGAGCTCGCGGAACGGTGCGAGATCGGCCTCGCCAAATTCAAACGGCCGGCCAGCATAGAGATCGTCTCTGATCTCCCCGGTGGCCGGACCGGCACGATCCGGCGGACAGATTCAGAGGGCCAACGACGGCGCGATCACGTTTTTCCCGCGCTCGGGGTTCCCCTCGGATCCGGGGAGATCCGGAAGCCGGTCCAACGGGCCCGGCAGGCCCAGGTGTCCGGATCGCTGGAGGGCCAGGTCTCCGGATCATTGAACAGTCCTGTCCTGCAGAGGCTCTGAACCGACAATCCGTGGGCTTGCTACGGTGCAGTGCTGTCGGCCGTGGGAAGCATGGTTGGGCAAGCAGAGTCAACAGGTAGGAGAGGGTGCCGTGGATGACGAGACAATGGCGGAGTTTCTCGCCGATCTGGCTTCCCCCGCGCCCGCACCGGGCGGTGGCGCTGCCGCGGCGCTTCAGGCCGCTCTTGGCGCGGCGCTGGTGAGCATGGTTTGCAACCTCACTATTGGCAAGCCCCGTTACGCCGAGCACGAGGCGACGATGCTTTCCGCCCGGATCGAAGCCGACAAGGCAAGGGCTGAGGCGCTGGCGCTGGCCAACGCCGACGCCCGCGCGTTCGCGGCGGTCAGCGACGCCTACAAACTGCCGAAGGGCACCGAGGACGAGCGGGCCGAGCGCAGCCGGGCGATCCAGGCCGCGCTGGGCACAGCGGCCGAGGTGCCGCTGCACACCGCGGCGGTTGCCGCGGCCGTGGTGGGACTGTGCGCGACAATCGTCGACGGCGCGAACGTCAACGTCCTCAGCGATGTCGGTGTGGCTGCTGCCAGTGCACGCGCCGCACTGGACAGCGCTGCGATCAATGTGCGGGTGAATACAGCGGCGATGACGGACGCGGGTGCGCGGGAGCGCGCAGCCGCCGCCCTCGCCGAACATCTGACGTCTGTGGCTACGGCTGACGGCATCGTGCGCGCTGTCGGGGAGCGGATCGGATCATGAAGTTGCTGGACGGGCGGTCCATGGCCGCAGAGATCGGACGAGGCGTCGTCGACGACGTGGAGCGGCTGCGCGAGGCCGGCAGGGTGCCGACGTTGGCTGTGGTCCTGCCGGGCACTGACGCGGCAGCCCGGTCCTACGTCAGAGTGATCGAACGCGGCGCGGCGAAGGTGGGAGTCCGCTGCGTCGTCCACGAACTGTCCGGGGACACCGCCGAACTCGTCGCCACGGTCGACCGGCTGGCCGCCGACGACGAGGTGCACGGTCTGATGGTGCAGACCCCCCTTCCTCCGGGGGTGTCCGCCACCGACATCGGGACCCGCATCCCCCCGCACAAGGACGTCGACGGGATGAATCCGCTGAGCCTGGGTCGCCTGGCCCTGGGCCTGCCGTGTTTCGCGCCGGCCACCGCCGCCGCGGTGCTGGAGATCCTGCACCGGGGTGACATCAAGATCGCCGGCATCCATGCGGTGGTCATCGGGCGCAGTCCGGTGGTGGGCAAACCCGCGTCCCTGCTGCTGCTGGCCGAGGACGCCACGGTGACGATCTGCCATTCCCGGACGACCGACCTGGCCTCGATCGTTCACGAGGCCGACGTCGTGGTGGCCGCTGTCGGCCGCCCTAAGATGATCGGCAAGGGGTTCATCCGGCCGGGTGCCGTCGTCATCGACGTGGGGACGAACGTCACCGAGTCCGGTCTGGTCGGCGACGTGGACGCCGACGCCGTGGCGTCCGTGGCGGGCGCTCTCACCCCGGTTCCGGGCGGAGTGGGGCCGGTGACCACGATGCTGCTGCTGCGCAACACCACCAGCGCCGCCGCCTTGTGAACCGTCGGGCTGCACCGTGAACCGTCAGGTGGTCGTTCGGGCGTGGGGGGCGACCCCGGCCGCCAGGCGGACGCAGTTGCGCCCGTCGGCCTTGGCTCGATAGAGCGCCGCGTCCGCGGTTTCCAGCAGGGCGGGCAGATCCACGTCCGCGCCGGTTGCGGTGGCCACGCCGACCGAGACGGTCACGGACACGTGGACCACGCCGGCGGACTGGCCGTTCACCCGGCAACGCATCCCGGCTACCTGGCGGCGGATCCGGTCGGCGGCACGGGCGGCGTTGTCGAGGTCGGTCTCACAGAGCATGATCACAAATTCTTCGCCACCGAACCGCCCGACAAGATCACGAGGTCGGGTGGCGGCGCGCAGAGCGTCCGCGACACACACGAGGACGGCGTCACCGGTCAGATGGCCGAACTGGTCGTTGACCCTCTTGAAATGGTCGATGTC
>NZ_CAAAFT010000270.1:12355-17272 GCF_900634765.1 Candidatus Protofrankia californiensis
ACGGCGTCACCGGTCAGATGGCCGAACTGGTCGTTGACCCTCTTGAAATGGTCGATGTCCACGATGAGAACGGACAGCGGACGGCCCGCGCGCCGGATCCGCAGCACCTCCTTTTCCGCGGCCTCGCGCCAGTAGGCGGGGTTGGCCAGCCGGGTCTTGGCGTCGGTACGTGCCGCCTGCAGAAGTTCGGCGTGCAGCAGGCTGCGCTGGAGCAGGAGCGCAGGCGGCGTCGCGGTGAGCATGAGCAGGGGATGCGCGGTCCACAGTACGGCCAGCCCGATGGCGGAACACATTTCGGCGGCATCGACGGCGAGTATTTCGCGTCCACCACCGGCAAACGGACGACGGGCTGGCCGGGGATGTGCATACCACAGCGCGCCGTGCAGAAGAATGCGGTTGAGTACGATGTAGGTGAGTACCGCCACGAACAATGCGCCGATACGCCCGGAAGAACCTACTAGGGTGTCGATCCGATATGGCCCCTGGGTCGGCGCGAGCGCACGGTGCACGCTGGCTGCGCAGAAACCCGACACACCCAACGCCGCCGCGTTGAAGACCTGCTTGTACCTGGGCTGCGGAACGACTCTGGAGCGGAAAACGCAGTGGAGAGGGATGTGCAGGACGGCGGCGTACAACGGCGGCAGAAGAAGTGTGACCGGCAGGGTCCAGGTCGACAGCAGATCCCGCTGTGGTTCGTCCTTCCGGCGACCTGGTGCGCCGAGATGTCGTGACGTTTCCATGGCCAGTCGACCGAGCAGAACAAAGGCCCCGAACGTGAGCAGGTCGACAAACCGGAACGGAAGCTCCAGCAGGCCGAGAAAAACGACCACCAGACACAGCACGTCGACGGTGACGAGGTAGCGGACAAGCCGTGGGGAAAGGCTGCAAAGCTCAAAGCGCGACACGTGGTCGACCAGCCGTTCACCGGCCCGCCGGGCCAGCTCTCCCCCGAGTTGCCAGGATTGCCGCACGAATCGCCGGGATTGCCGCGGCTGAGGTGGCTGAGGTGGCTGAGATAGCCGGGGCGGCTGAGGTGACTGGGAAGGCCTGGGTGACTGGGAGGGCTGGGACGACCGATGTGGCCGGGGCGGAGTATGGGAGTCCGCCTCATTGGCGGCGGGCAGCCCCGCTGCCTGCGCGCCATGCGTCGTTCCAGCAGAATGCGCGGTTTCGGCCGGATCCGCCGCTCCGCGGAGAGGAGGTAACAAAATGTGGGACATCATGTCGGGTTGACCTTCCTCCTGTTCGCCTCGTTCCGGTTCGATTCGCACTGGCCCACTACTCACAGTTTAACAACGGAAACAAAGAGTACGGACGACGGCCCGGCAACCGCAACTACTTCAACGATGTCCCGACATGAAGGACCGTCGGGTGATGTCCCAAGACATGGCCTCCGCGCACCGCACAACCGTCCTGACGGGCCGTTAGCCCAGGTCAGCGGTTAGATCAGCGGACGGTGTGGGCGACCGCCTCCACCATGGCGGCGGTCAGCGCGGCGACGTCTGGGCGCGTCATGACGTATGGGGGCATTGCATACACCAATCGGCCAAACGGACGTACCCAGACCCCCAGGTCCACCAGCAGCGGTTGGATCACCCGGAGATCGACCGGCTCCCGGGTCTCGATCACTCCGATCGCGCCCAGCGTCCGTACATTGACAACGCCGGCAAGCGCGCGGGCGGGCGCGAGCCCGTCGGCTAGCCACGTCTGCAGATCGCCGACCCTGCTCCGCCATGGCCCTGACAGCAGCAGGTCGATGCTGGCGTTCGCCACCGCCGCGGCCAGAGGGTTGCCCATGAACGTCGGCCCGTGCATGAACACGCCCGCTTCGGACGCGCACACCCCGTCCGCCACCTCGTCCGTGCACAGGGTCGCGGCCATCGACAGGTATCCCCCCGTCATGGCCTTGCCCACGCACATGATGTCCGGACTGATCCCGGCATGGTCGCAGCCGAACAGCTCCCCCGATCGCCCGAACCCGGTCGCGATCTCGTCCGCGATGAGCAGGATGCCATGGGCGTCGCACAGTTCACGCAGGCGGGCCAGCCAGCCCGCAGCGTAGAAGCGCATCGCCCCGGCACCCTGGACGATCGGTTCGCAGATCACCGCGGCGATCTCGTGCCGGTGCTCGTCGAGCAGCCGGGCGATGCCTGCGACATGCTCGTCCTCGCACGGCTCGCCGAAGTCCGGTTGTGGCGCCTCGGCGAACAGGTGCCGCGGGAGCAGGCCGGTGAACAGATGGTGCATGCCGGTGTCCGGGTCGCACACGGCCATGGCGCCGGAGGTGTCCCCGTGATATCCGCGGCGGACGGTGAGCAACTTCGTCCGCTCGGGTCGTCCCCGTCCCCGCGCGTACTGCAACGCCATCTTGATCGCAATTTCGACGGCGACCGACCCGGAGTCGCAGAAGAACACCTTGGTCAGCGGCGACGGGGTGATCTCGACCAGGGTACGTGCCAGCGTCACCGCGGGAGCATGGGTGAGCCCGCCGAACATGACATGGGCCATGTCGTCGAGCTGAGCACGTACAGCCTGGTCCAGGACCGGATGAGCATAGCCGTGGATGGCAGCCCACCACGACGACATGCCGTCGATCAGCTCCCGTCCGTCGGCCAGCCGCAGCCGCACCCCGGAGGCGGACGCCACCGGAAACACCGGCAGCGGGTCGGTCGCCGACGCGTAGGGATGCCAGACGTGCGCGCGATCGTCGGCAAGCAGCTCCCCCGCGTCGCTGTACCGAGCCGATACGGATCCCCGTCGACGATGCCCCATACGCCATGTCTATCGTGCGCCGTCCCTCTCGTACCGGCGGCCCGGCGCGGGGCCGGTTCCGGTCGGGGTCCTGTACCCGGTCACGATCGATCCCAGCGCGCTCCTCGCCGTATGACGGCCGTGTGGACGCAGGCCCACACAGCACGGGCATGGTGCCGTTGCGAGTAAGGGCCAACAGCGTTTGCGGAGAAGCTGCGTGGACATAATCTCACCGCTGGTGACAACGACTCCCATCGGGGAAGGCCACCGTGTTTCAACTGATTTGGATCATCATTGCTGGTCTCGTGATCGGCCTGCTGGCACGGCTGATCCTCCGGGGGCCGCAGAGGATCCCCCTGTGGCTGACGATCATGATAGGTATCATCGGTGCGCTGGTAGGTAACATCATCGCCAGCGGGCTCGGCGTCCGCCACACCGGCGGTTTCGACTGGATACGCCATATCCTGCAGGTGGGCGTGGCAGCCGGGCTCGTCGTCCTCATCACGCCCGTCTGGCTCAACCGGCGGTCCCAGCGCTCCAGCGACCACCACCGCCAGTATCGATAGGGCCTTCAAAGGCCCGATCGGCAAGGTTCGACGTTCGACAAAGTTCGACAAGGCTTGCCGCGAGGTCGGCCCCACCCTTCGCTGCTAGTTGTCGCGGACGGTTCATGATGGTCATATGACGAACGTTGTCGACACGACGTCGGAGACGATCACGCGGCTGGCCGCCGACTTCGACCGCGACGGTTTCGTGATCGTCCGTGGACTGTTCGCCGAGGAGGAGACAACCGAGCTCGGTGAAGCGCTCGCCGAGCTTCAGCGCCGGATCAGCACCGGGGATCTCGACCGGTCCTGGGCCGGGGACGGCCTCGGAGGCGACTTCGACGGCGACCACCCGCCGTACGTGCACTATGTCGTCGGGGTCACGAACCTCTCCCCCGTCGCCGCTGCCGCGATCAACCACCCCGTCCTGCTCACGCTTGTGCGGCGCATCCTCGGCGACGGCTACTGGTTGTACGACGTGGACGACCACGGTGTCATCTACCAGGACGCCCGTCCCGGTGCCGGGATGACCTACACGCGGATCGGCTGGCACTGTGACCATCAGTCCCGGCCGACGTCGGACATCTGGCCCGGGGTGGCGCTGACCTTCCACATCGACGCGACGTCGCCGGCCAACGGTTTCCTGCGGGTGGTGCCGGGCAGCCACCACGAGGACTGGGACGGCGTCCCCGGCGGGTTCGGCAAGATATCCGGCGAGGTGGCGGTCTACTGCGAGCGTGGTGACGTACTGCTGCACCACAGCGACCTGTGGCACGCCGCCGCCCGCGCCACCGAGGACCCGCCCGGCGGCGTGCGCCGGCATATGCGTGGCAGCTACATGGGGGGCCGTCCCCTCGCCCCCGGCGAACAGCTCGAGCCCTTCAACAAGAACGCCATGCGCTAGCCATCCCGCTGGCCGTCCTCCTCTCTCATGCGTGTTCTGCCTACGTGGTCGGCCGGTTATCGTGCCGACACGAGTACGACACAACGTGCAGGCAAGGTGCAGAAACCCGACTGCGGGAGCGGCGCGGACCAGCGGGTGAGGCCCTCATCTGTCACGATCGCCCTCACCCTGATTTTCGCGATCATCAGTCCCAACCGGCACGGCCGAACCTGGATCAACGCGCTCACCGGGGCAGCTCGCTCCCAATGGGGCGGCAAGCCGGAACCCGTCCTATACCGAGCTATCGGGATCGGACCGTCAGTCGGCGTATTACATTTCGAGGCTGGCTGTCGCCCGGTCGGCTGTCGGGTTGGGAATCGGCTATCGCACCTTGGAGTGGGTGGAGACGAAAGCGGCCCGCGTGACCGGCACGCGTGGTGCGGTCCCCGCCGGGCCGTGGTCCACTTAAAGAGTACGTGTGACGGCTTCCGAGCGCGGCCGTGGAACGAAAAGGTCAATCCTCAGCCGGTCCCCAGGGGGCGGAAGGGAGGCCCCATGAAGGTCGTCGTGGATCTCACGCGCTGCCAGGGGTACGCGCAGTGTGCTTTCGCCGCGCCGGATGTGTTCACCATGCAGGGGGACGAGGCGTTGCTCTACGACCCCGCTCCGGACGACGCGCAGCGGGAGAAGATCGTGCGGGCTGCGGCGGCCTGCCCGGTCCAGGCCATCGCCCTCGAC
>NZ_CAAAFT010000271.1:0-2487 GCF_900634765.1 Candidatus Protofrankia californiensis
GTGCTGAGCAACGCGGCCCTGCTCCTCGTCGCCGGCCACGAGACGACCGTCAACCTCATCGCCAACGGCATGCTCACCCTCCTGCGGCACCCCGAGGTGCTCGACCGGCTACGCCGCGGCGACGAACCCGATCTGGCCGCCCGGGTGGTCGAGGAACTCCTGCGCTACGAACCACCGGTACATGTCCTGCAAAACCGGAACACCCTCGACGACATCGAGGTCGCCGGCACCACCATCCCCCAGGGCTCACCGGTCACACTCGTGCTGGCCGCCGGCAGCCGCGACCCGGCCGACGTCCCCGATCCCGACCGCTTCGATCCCGACCGCGAGCACAACGAACACATGGGCTTCGGCGGCGGCGTCCACTACTGCTTCGGTGCCCCGTTGGCTCGTCCCGAGACGCAGATCGCCATCACCGAGCTCGCACGCCGGCTGAAGAACCCCCGACTCGTCGCCGACCCGCCGCCCTACCGCCCGAATCCCACCCTGCGAGGCCCCCGCCACCTCCTCGTCGAGTTCGATGGCGTCAGCCCCGCGGGGCCTGTCGGGACTGTCCAGCTAACGGTGTAACGGTTGATGTTGGTGCTACGGGTGGACCACTGGCGGGTGGGTCTACTTCCGGCCGGCGTGCAGGCGTCCGTCGAAGGTGACGTCGAACGCGTTCAGCGCGGCTTTCCACTTGTTCGACCAGCGTTTGCGGGCGGGGTGCCGGTGGGGTCCAGGGCCATGGTGGCCAGGTAGGGGTCTGGGGAGTATTGGGGCCCGAGAGTAACGGCACGGCGTTCAGTTCCCTGAACACCCCTGTGCGAGGCTGCGCGGGTGACAGACGACCGGCTGGCACGGTTCCGCGGACGTGGCCCCGAGGCTGTGGGCCAACGCCGCCATCGACGAGGCGAAGAAGTTCTACGCCGACAACGCGCTGGCCGGCCCCGCACCCTGGCTCTTCGACCTCGCCAAGCTGTGGTCGTTCAGCGACTTCTACAGGCACATCGACCCCGACACGGCCGCGTTCGCAGGCCGCTTCAACACCGAGCTGGTCGACCCGCACAAGAGCGACTGCGAGAACTACGTCGCACAGGCGCTCTACCAGCACGAAGGCGCCTACCAGCCGTTCTTCGACCTGGACGGCCTGGAGTGGCCGGTAATCCGTCCCCCGGCCACGGCCACCGTATGGACAACCGCACCCATCCACGACCAGCCGGTGGAACTGCCGGACGATGTGGACAGCCCCGAGGCTGAGGATCTCGCGGAATGGATCGCCGCTGGTCTCGATTTCGTCACCGACACGGACTGAACCATCCCCGCTCACGCCGGCCGGTCGAGCGTGCTCTACGCCATCACCCCAGAGAAGTGGGCGTGCGGACCAGCGGGTGAGGTCGCCGGGCTCGGCCGAGGGCCCCGGCCGGCAGCGCCGCCTGATCCGCATCCGTAGACGGACGCGGTTATCGCCGGCGGAGGCGGTACGGGCAGGATGTGTGTGTGGTCCTACCGATTCACGACATCAACCCGCTGCGTCGCCGGCCGGTTGTCACCTGGCTACTGATAGCAGTGAACGTCGCCGTCTTCGTGCTCTTCGAGCCGATCGTGACCTCGGTCGCCGGATTCACCACGGCGACCCCGCAGAGCGTCTGCGAACAGCAGCGGTTCTTCGACCACTGGGGCGCGGTTCCCGCCGAGATGTTGGAGAATCGTCCCTCCCAGGAGGTGCCGAACGGCCGGTCCGCGGGCGTGGACCCGCAGGGCCGCGTGCTGTGCGAGCTGGAGTCGCCGCCGTCGTTCACCAAGTCGCCGGTCGTGTCGGTGCTGACGTCGATGTTCCTGCACGGAAGCTGGCTGCACCTGATTGGGAACATGCTGTTCCTCGGTGTGTTCGGTAACAACGTGGAAGACCGTATGGGACGGTTCCTTTACCTGATCTTCTACCTGGTGTGCGGGTACACGGCTGCTTACGGGTTCGCGCTGTTCGAGGGACACTCGAGCACAACGCTCATCGGCGCCTCCGGTGCCGTGGCCGGTGTGCTGGGTGCCTATCTCGTCGTCTTCCCGAGGGCGCGGGTCATAGGCCTTGTCACCTTCCTGTTCTTCCTGCCGTTCTGGCTGCCGGCCTGGCTGGTGCTCGGGTTCTGGTTCTTGCTGCAATACATTTACTTCACCGGTACGGGTGTTGCTGAGGGTGGTAGTGTCGCCTACGGTGCCCATGTGGTCGGATTCATTTTCGGTGCGCTGGCCGTCACACCGTTCGTCCGTGAACTGCGAGCCGCGGGGCCAGCGCGACGCGACGCCCCCGACCACCGGTGGGTCCGCCGAACCCCCTGGTCCTAACCGGTCGAAGAGCGCACGATTATGATTTTTTCGCATGCTCGGAGGCTCCGAACGCCCCGAACGCCTGGTCAGCCGGAGAGTACGCGATGATGATTTTTCCCGCGCGTGGACACGGGCCGGCGCTCGTCCACCGAACTACCGCGGTGGACGAGCGCATCACACCCA
>NZ_CAAAFT010000271.1:2686-4747 GCF_900634765.1 Candidatus Protofrankia californiensis
GGCCGGCGCTCGTCCACCGAACTACCGCGGTGGACGAGCGCATCACACCCACAAGGCGACCTGCTTCTGGCCTTTAGCGCGCAGCCGTTCAGGGAGTAGCGCGCAGCCGTTCAGGCGGCGACGACCGGTGACGACCGCCACAGACCTCGGCGCCGCTTCTTCTCGATCTTCTCGGTCTTGTCCGCTCCGGCCGGGACAGGAATCTGCGCGGCCGACGGACGCAGGTCGATGGCGACCGTCCGCCAGCCCTCGTAGACCTCTTCGGACTGGAATCCCCGCGCGGCCAGTACCTGTGCGACACCGACGAGCTGCTCGTATGTCCGCTGGTCGTCAGCCTCGTCCGGACGGTCGTCCTCGGCGAACCGGCGCACGACCGCGCAGCCCACCCGCAGTTCGGACAGGGCGCGCGTCAGTGTCCAGGTGCGGACGAAGGTGCACGGCTCGTCCGGATCGGCGACGGGGAGACCGCCCACGTACTCCTCCAGGATCTTGACCACCTGTTCGGCGGTCGCGGGACCCGATTCCGCACCGACCCTACCCATGCGCATCTGCAACATCCTCTCTGATATGTGAACCAACTCCGGACCGTGACAACCGGACCGTGACAGCCCGACCGTGACAACCGCGAACCGGCTCGCGTGGAACCGATAGCGCATCTTCTCGGATGATGCGGTCGCTCCCGGCACCGGGGTGCTCACGAGACATTGCCGACACATTCGCCTACAAGGTGTTTGAACGCCCGGACAAGGGTAAAGATCGACCAATCTGTTGATCAAGCCTGTGGCGCCTGCGTGGGGCGCCGGACATGACGTCCGTACAAGCTCTCGTCCGTACAAGCTGCTCGGCCCAGAAAGGACCGCCATGCGTACCCGGGTACAGGTCCCCATCGTCGCCCTGGTCTGGTTCGCCGTCGGCATCGTCGCCGCAATCAGCAAGAACTACCAGGTTCACTCCGGATCCCAGCTCGCCACCTTCGTCCTGGCCGTGATCATCTGGCCGATCCTGGTCCTCGGCGGCACCGTGAGCATCCAGTTCTGACCCGTACTCGCCCGACCCGTACCCCGCCGGGACTCGCTCGACCTGCGCCCTGCTGCCGACGGCAGCTGTGACGTCGCCGGAGGTGACGACATCGACCGGCCGTGGCAAAGGAGGCATCCAGCGATTACCCGGGACCTGCGGGTCGAACCGTTCCAGCTCAGATTAGAATCTGTTTACAGAATATGACGTGCGGTGACGGACAACCCCGGTCAGGCGGAGAAAACCGTGTCAGAAGAATCTGCGAACGTGGCCGGGCCCATCGATGTCACGGCAGGTGTCACACCGATCCGGGTTTTTCTCCTGGACGATCATGAGCTGGTCCGCCGCGGGCTGCGCGATCTTCTTTCCGGGGAGCCCGGTATCGAGGTGATTGGCGAGGCCGATCATGCCGACGGCGCGGACCGGGTGATCCTCGCCGCACAACCCGACGTCGCGGTACTCGACGCACGCCTGCCGGACGGCAGCGGCATCGAGGTGTGCCGGCAGGTCCGGTCCCAGGACTCCGCCATCGCCTGCCTGATCCTCACCTCGTTCGACGACGAGGAGGCTCTGGTCACCGCGATCATGGCAGGCGCCGCCGGGTACGTACTCAAACAGGTCCGCGGTACGGCTCTGGTGGACGCCGTGCGCCGGGTCGCGGCGGGTCAGTCTCTTCTCGACCCCGCTGTGACTCCCCGGCTGCTGTGCCGGCTGGGCCAGGAGCCCACCCACGACGAACGGCTCGCCGGCCTGACCGAACAGGAACGTCGCATTCTCGCGCTCATCGCCGAGGGGCTGACCAACCGGCAGATCGCCAACCGCCTGTTCCTGGCGGAGAAAACCGTGAAGAACTACGTGTCGAGTCTGCTGGCCAAGCTCGGGTTGGAGAGCCGGACCCAGGCCGCCGTCTTCGCCACCAAGCTCGCCCACTGACGATGCTTGTCGACGCTCGTCAACCGATGATCGATTAACTACTGTCAGTAACTACAGACCGAGTTGCGCGGCGTCGCCACACCGGTCGTGCCGTCCTGCGTTGTCCAGGCC
>NZ_CAAAFT010000271.1:4772-6020 GCF_900634765.1 Candidatus Protofrankia californiensis
GCCTACGAGATAGGTCAACCCGGGCATCCCGTTCGGGGTTACCTCGATATCGACGCCCTGCTGGCGGTGGCGAAGAGGGTCGGTGCGGACGCACTGCATCCGGGATACGGCTTCCTGTCCGAAAGCGAAGCGTTGGCGCAGGCGTGCGAGCTGGCCGAGGTCACGTTCGTCGGCCCCCCGCCGCAGGTGCTGCGGCTGACCGGGGACAAGGTGGCCGCCCGCGAGGCCGCGGTGGCCGCGGGCCTGCCGGTGCTGCGGGCGTCGGCTCCGTTGACCGAGCCGGCGGCAGCAGCCGCGGCGGCCGCGGCAGTGGGCTTCCCGCTGTTCGTGAAGGCGTCGGCGGGCGGCGGTGGCCGCGGGCTACGCCGGGTGAACCGTCCAGAGGATCTTGACGATGCGGTGACGAGCGCGATCAGGGAGGCGGCGGCAGCCTTCGGGGACGGAACGGTTTTCCTCGAGCAGGCCCTCGACCGGCCCCGCCACATCGAGGTGCAGGTACTCGGCGACGCCACGGGCGAGGTCGTCCACCTCTACGAGCGGGACTGCTCGGTGCAGCGGCGTCACCAGAAGGTCGTCGAGGTCGCGCCCGCTCCCCTGCTCGACGCTGCCGTGCGTGACCGGCTGTGCGCGGACGCGCTGGCGTTCGCCCGGCACGTGGGCTACGTCAACGCCGGCACGGTGGAGTTCCTGGTCGCCGCCGACGGGTCGCACACCTTCATGGAGATGAACCCGCGCATCCAGGTCGAGCACACCGTGACCGAGGAGGTCACCGGCGTCGACCTGGTCGCGGCGCAGCTGCGGGTCGCCGGTGGCGCGACCCTGGCCGACCTGGGCCTGTCCCAGGAGTCGATCAGCATTCGCGGAGCCGCGGTGCAGTGCCGGGTGACAACCGAGGATCCGGCGGACGGGTTCCGCCCGGACACCGGAAAGATCACTCGATACGAGTCCCCGGGCGGCTCGGGCGTACGTCTGGACGGGGCGACCTACCAGGGCGCGGCGGTCACCCCCTACTTCGACTCGCTGCTGGTCAAGGTGACGACCCGGGGGGCCGACCTGGAGCAGGCCACCGCGCGGGCCCGCCGGGCGCTGGCGGAGTTCCGGATACGTGGCGTGCGCACGAACGTGAAGTTCCTGCACCGGCTGCTGGCCGAGGAGGACTTCCTGGCCGGAGGGGTGACCACGTCGTTCCTGGACGATCGGCCGGCCCTGTTCCTCGGTGACGGCGGCACCGACCGGACCAGCCGCCTG
>NZ_CAAAFT010000272.1:0-2454 GCF_900634765.1 Candidatus Protofrankia californiensis
GTACCACCCGACATCGGCGCGGACGCCGTCGACGCCGCGTCCGCGCCGATGTCGGGTGGTACCAGCCAGCCGAACCTGTCCGCGCTCGTCGCAGCCACCGACCACACTGCGCGGGCAACCGGGATCAGCCTGGGCGCGTTGTCGGCGATGGAGCCGTACTGGGAGGCGGTGCGTGACCTGTATGCACCGTTCGAGGCGGGCCTGCGAGCGCCAACGGGTGCCGTCTACCGGCACGAGATCCCCGGCGGCCAGCTGACGAACCTGCGCCAGCAGGCGATCGCGCTCGGACTGGGCGCGAAGTGGTCCCAGGTGCAGGAGTGCTACGCCCTGGCCAACGACCTGCTCGGCAAACCCATCAAGGTCACTCCCACCAGCAAGGTCGTCGGGGACCTGGCGCTGTTCATCGCCGGTGGTGACATCGATGTCGCCGCTCTTCGCGAGCATCCGGAACGCTACGACCTGCCGGCAAGCGTGCTGGGTTACCTGGCCGGTGAGCTCGGCACACCTCCCGCCGGATTCGCCGAACCCTTCCGCGAACGGGCGCTTGCCGGGCGACAGCCGTCCGCGCCCGTAACGGAACTGAGCGCGCAGGACGCGTCCGCCCTGAACGGACCCGGCCGGCGCGAGACCCTCTCCCGGCTGCTGTTCCCCGGACCGTGGAAGGATTACACCTCCGCCGTGGCGGCCTACGGCAACTCCGCCACGATTCCCACCGAGGAGTTCTTCTACGGTCTCACCCCGGGCCAGCCGGTGACCATCACCGTGGAGCCCGGTGTCGAGGTCATCGTCGAGCTCAACGACGTCGGCGAACCCGACGACGCGGGCATGCGCACCCTCTACCTGCGGGTCAACGGCCAGCCGCGGCCGGTGTCGGTGCGAGACACCTCGATCGCGGCGGTGTCCAAGGCAGCCCGGCGAGCCGATCCGGGTGATCCGGCGCAGATTCCCGCGGGACTGCCCGGCCTTGTCACCTATGTGGTCGCCGTCGGCGACCGGGTGCGCAAAGGCGACAGGCTGGCCACCATCGAGGCGATGAAGATGGAGGCTGGCGTCACCAGTCCGCACGCGGGGAATGTCACCGAACTGGTCCATTCCTCCGGTGTCTCCGTCGAGGTCGGTGATCTTCTCCTCATCGTGACCCCGGACCCGGCCTCCGACTGAACTGCTTCATCAAGATTGGTGCGACTCCCGCCAGGGTACCGCTATATGTGGTGATACTCGTGCAGCGCCTCTGTCGGCGATCCCCGAAAAGGGATCTCATTTCGGCGGCCGGAGTATTCACCCTGTTCGGTGATTTTCATCTGCCGATCCGATCGTAGCTAGGTACGGGAGTACCCGCGGAATGGAGTTGTACGCCAATCGGATGATCGTTGGAATGCACGGAGCCGGCGAGGAGAACATGTTGTTCCGCATGCTGGGACCATTGGAGGTGTACGGATTTGACGGCAAACCGGTCGATATTCCTCAGCACAAGCCGCGGGTACTGCTGTCGTTGCTGCTCCTGAACTCCGGTACCTGGGTGAGCATTGACCGGATCTCTGCTGTTCTCTGGGAGGAGGAGCCGCCCCGATCTTCAGCCGGCAACATCAAGACTTATGTATCCCAGTTGCGGCGAACCCTGCCACCCAATCATGCCGAGCACAACAGAATCGAAAGCCGATCAGGCGCGTACCGCATCAACGTGACACCCGGGGAATTTGATGTATCGGTCTTCGAGAAGATGGCATATCGTGGTCGGGAAGCACTGCGCGACGGAGCTGACGAGATCGCCGTCGAGTATTTTCAGGAAGCGCTGGAACTATGGCGCGGTCAGCCTTTCGACGAATTGCCCGAGGACATTACTCTGGCCGAGGCGGTGCGGCTGGAAGAGCAGCACTGGGCGGTCCTGGAAGATCTGATCGACGTGCGCCTTTCCCGTGGTCACCATGACGTCGTCCTGCCCACGCTGCGTGCGCTCACTATCGAATATCCCCTGCGGGAGCGTCTGTGGGGCCAGCTCCTGCTCGCGCTGCACAGGTCGGGCCGTCGCGCCGAAGCCCTGTCCGCCTACCAGACCGTGTACCGGTTGCTGACCAACGAGCTCGGCGTCGAGCCAGGCGTGGACCTGCGCCGGCTTCATCAGCAGGTACTGGGCGCCGACCTCGACGTGGACCAGGGCTGACGGCCGGGGAGGAAGGACGCAGTAGGCACAGCACTACCAACGGATGTACGTGGGTTGAACCAAGGCTGAACCTATCGCTTGCAAAATAGAAGATGGCCGGTTGTACAGCGCGGACCGCAGGCCGGCCTGGAAGAGATCGATCCGGCCGGTGAGCGGTCGGACGGACCATTCAACATCACAGACTCCGATAGGAGGAACTAATGAAGGCACCGTACCAGGCACCTGCCCTCCAGGAGGCAGGTGCCTTCTCGATGGTCACCGGTGGCGGGCGCCGGCGAGGACGTGACTTCTAC
>NZ_CAAAFT010000272.1:3003-8736 GCF_900634765.1 Candidatus Protofrankia californiensis
CCCGTCCAGAAATCGGACGGCTACAGACTGATGGGAGGCATTTCGATGAAGGCTCCGTACCAGCCACCGGCTCTTGAGCGAATCGGTACCTTTTCCACGGTGACCGAAGGCTACTATGGCGGCCACCGGCGTGGCTACTACGGCGGGTACCGCAAGTACCGCAGGCACCGCAGGCACCACTACTAGGAGCGCCCTCACCGCCGCCCAAGAGCGGGTGGGGAAACGGCGATCGTCCGCTCCTGACCAACGCAGTGCGGCAGTTGGAGATGGCGGGTGGCGACGGCCCTGGCTGGTCGTCGCCACCCGCTTTGTCGTCATCACCCCGCTTTATAACGGTAGGGGTGTTTGAGAAGGACGGATTCCTGACGAGATGACCGGGCTTTCTTTGCCCTCCGGGACACCGTGGTTCGTCGTGTTGCCCGACTCCGGCCGCAGCAAAACGGTTGTCGCCGCACTCGCGGACCGAGCTCCACGGTTGCTCCGTTACGGCTCCAGCCGGCCATGGCTGCTGGGCGACTGGTCAGATGACGGGATCGTCACAGCCGCGGTGGGGAGTTCCAGGATTGCGCTGATCGGATGTTGCCCGGTCAGCGTCACCCACCTGACATGCCTTCTCACGCGTGTACAAGATGTCGCCGCGCTCGACGTCGTGGCCTCATCGCTGCCCGGCAGTTTCCACATCGTCGCCGAGATCGATGGACGCCGCCGCATTCAGGGCACCGCCTCAGGTATGCGGCGGGTGTTCTACACCATGGTTGACGGGCAGGTGATCGCCACTGATCGCGCCGACGTGCTGGCCGGGATCATGGACAGCGAGCTGGACACCGCCGCTGTTGCACTGTCACTCCTCGACCCGATAGCGCCGCATCCTCTGAACGATCGGCCGATATGGCGGAACGTGGAAGCGCTTCCTCCGGACCACTATCTCCTGGCCGGCAACGACGGGCGGCCAAGCATGATTCGTTGGTGGCGGCAGCCCGAGCCCGTGCTGCCCCTGGAAGACGGCGCACGACTGCTGCGCCGTGCGCTGACCGAGGCCGTAGATGCGCGGGCGGGCGCGGGCGGGACGGTGAGCTGCGATCTGTCCGGCGGACTCGACTCGACCTCGGTGTGCTTTCTCGCCGATCGGAGCCCGGCGAGGCTCGTCGCCTACACAGGGATCGGCCGGGATCCGGGTGACGATGACCTGGAGTGGGCTACCCGCGCCATGGGCGACCTGCCGAACGCGATGCACGAGATTCTGCCGCGCAACGAGCTTCCTCTCGTCTACGACGGCATCACTGCTGCCGACGAGCAGTTGGACAGGCCCTTCATCGGAATCATCGACCGGGCGAAGATGCTCGCCGGCCTGCGCCGGCTGACCCCGTATCATCCACGTGTCCATCTGACCGGGCTCGGTGGTGATGAGGTCGCGGAGGGCACGCCCAACTACCTGCCCGCCCTGATACGTACGCGTCCGTGGATCGCCATCGACAGGCTCCGCGGCTTTCGGGCCCAGAACCGGTGGCCTCTGTTGGCGAGCCTGTGGATGCTCCGGCCACGCTCGTACCGCGCGGCCCTGGCCGACATGGTCGCCCACGTGACCGGTGCCAGGCCGATGCCGGGTCTTCCCGACCTGGACTGGGACGACGCCCCCCGGCTGCCCCCGTGGGTCACCCCGGATGCCGTCGCGTTGGTACGCCAAGCGTTCGACGAGATCCTGGACTCAGCCTGCCCGCTGGCCGCAACCCGCGATCAACACTGCGACCTTCTGACCATCCAGGCGGGGGCAGGAGCGACTCGTTCGTTCTGCCAGCTGACCGCACCTACCGGAGTGCGGCTGGCGGCACCGTTCTTCGACGACCGGGTGATCGAAGCCTCCCTTGCGGTGCGCCCAGAGGAACGAACGACCCCCTGGGAATACAAGCCGCTGCTGAAGGAGGCCATGCGCGGAATCGTGCCGGAGCGCTCTCTGCGGCGAGTCACGAAGGCGGAAGGCTCGATAGAGGAGGAAGGGGGGCTGCGGGCCAACTACGGCTTGCTGATGACGCTGTGCGAGAACTCCCGGCTCGCCGATCTCGGACTTGTTGACGTAGAGAAACTGCGGGCCGGTTGCCAGTACTCGCACGCGCCCTCGCGGGCCCACGAACCCCTTCAACAAACCTTCGCCTGCGAAGTGTGGCTGAGGGTGCTCGCCGGCGACCGGACCATTGGCGCTCATTCCTTGACCGGTAGCCAAGGGTAGAACCGAAGAGCTATGGCGAGCGAAAAGCTATGGCGAGACAGTCGAACAGCCGCCGGAGAAAAAATGCTGACGCTACGGGAAAACATCGTCCACACGGAAACCGACTACGGGACCGCGCTCCTGGATGAGCGCAGTGGTCAATACTGGATGCTCAACCCGACCGGAACACTCGTATTGCGGGTGCTGCTCGATGGTGGTAGTACCGCCGAGGCTACCGATTCGATGGTCAGAAGTTACGACGTGGACGCGACCACCGCGGACCGAGATGTACAGAGCCTGCTGGCCGAGCTCCGCACGGCCGGGCTTGTCGCAACCGACACCGTTTCCTGACCGGGAACGCTCATTATGCGCTTTGTCAGGTTCATCGGAGCGCATGCACAGAGTCACAAAGGAGGTGGCACCGCGATGAGCATGCCGATGTCGTTGGAGCGTCGAGGAGGAAAACTCCCTCTACGGCGACGGCCACTGGCGATGGCCGCGGTCGCAACCGCCCGGCTGCTGGCCACCCAGCCACCCGGCCGGATCCGTTCCGTCCTGACCCGGTTGCGCCGAGGCGCCGCCCCAGCCGACTATCGGCAGGCGTTGGCCGCACGGGATGCCGTCACCGCGGTGAGCATGGCGTGTCGGGGTGCGCAGGGTTGCGTTCCCCGTTCCGTTGCCACCGCCCTGGTCTGCCGGGCTTCGGGGGTCTGGCCCACCTGGTGCGTCGGCGTGCGCAAGGTCGGCCCGTTCGCCGCACACGCCTGGGTGGAGGCGGACGGGGTGAAGGTTGGTGAGCGCGAGCCGGTCGACTACTTCCAGCCGCTTATCGCTATACCTCCGGAAGGCGTCACAGTGTCAGGCACCACAGTGTCATGAGTGCCATCAGCGAAACAGGTGAGGCGATCGTGGCCGAGCCGCCGTCGACGGACCGGGACAGCAAGCAGCGGCACCGTGACGCGCTGCGAGTCGGTGGGTTGTGGCGCCTGCTTCGCGGGCACGGCCGGCCGATAGGCATCGCCACCGCGCTGACGGTGCTCGGGACCGTCCTAGGGGTCGCGCAGCCGCTGCTGGTGAAGAACGTGATCGACGCCGCGCAGGCCGGCGGCGTTCCCGGCTCGCTTGTCGCACTGCTGTTCGTGCTGTTCGCCGGCCAGGCGTTGACCGACACCCTTGGGAACTACCTGCTGGAACGCACCGGTCAGGTAATCCTGCTCGGCCTGCGGATCCGACTGGTCGATCACCTGCTGCGGCTGCGGGTCGGGGTGTACGACAAGCAGCGCATGGGCGACCTGATCTCCCGGGCCAACACCGACACCACACTCGTCCGCGAGGCGGTGGCCTACAGCTTCTCCGCGCTCCTCACGAGCGCGATCGGTGTCATCGGCGCGGTCGCGATGATGATCTGGTTGGACGCGTTGCTGTTCCTGTTCGTGCTGCTCGCGGTCTCGCTGGCCGGGGCGATGGTTCTGGGCGTGCTGGTGCGCATCCGCATTGCCTCGGAACGCAGCCAGGCCAGCGTTGGAAGCATGACCGCGGACCTCGAACGGGCGCTCGCCGCGATCCGCACCGTTCGAGCCAGCCGCGCCGAAGAGCGCGAGAGCGAACGCATCGGCGGCCACGCCCGGGACGCCTACCGTGCCGGGGTGCGGATGGCCAAGTTGGACTCGGTCATCGCACCCTCCATGCAGTTGGCCGTCCAGGGCTCGGTTCTGGTGGTGCTGTTGATCGGTGGGGTGCTCGTCGCAAAGGGTTCGACGTCGCTGGGTGATCTCATCGCCTTCCTGCTCTACGCCACCTACCTCGTCATACCGCTGTCCGAGCTGTTCGAGGAGGCGGGGACGATTCAACGCGGAATGGGAGGGCTACAGCGCGTCGACGAGGTCTTCACGCTACCCCGGGAGCCGGACAGTACCGGCCAGGACGAGAACAGCGCCGGAAGGCCTGGAAGGCAGGGCCCGGTTCAGGCCAGCGGCGGGCTTCAGGTCTGGGCCAACAGCGCATCGGGCAACGGTCGGGTCGCCGAACAGCGGGGTGACACCCCGTCGATCGAGTTCCGCGACGTGTGGTTCGGATATACCGACGAACCGGTGCTGCGGGACGTGTCGTTCACAGTGCCGTCTCGCGGCCACATCGCACTGGTCGGCCGGTCAGGTGCCGGAAAGTCCACCGTGCTCGAGCTCATCGAGCGCTTCTACGAGCCGGACCGTGGGGAGATCCTGTTCGGCGGGCGGGAAGCGGACGCGATCGACCGCTCCGCGGCCCGTACCTGGGTGAACCTGGTCGAACAGCAAACCCCGGTGTTGCACGGAACGCTCCGTGACAACATCGCCTATGCCGTGCCCGACGCGACCGAGGACGAGCTGCGCTGGGTGGTCGGCACGGCGGGCCTCGCCGAGCTGGTCGCGCGGATGCCCAACAAGTTGGACACCGAGGTCGGCGACCACGGCGTCCAACTGTCCGGCGGGGAACGCCAACGGGTCGCCATTGCCCGAGCGCTGCTGGCCCGGCCCGCCGTGCTGCTCATGGACGAGCCGACCTCTCAGATGGACTCCCTCAACGAGAGGGCACTCACCCGGGCAATGCGCGAGATCTCGGCCACCAGCGCACTTCTGGTCATCGCGCACCGGATCTCCACGGTTCGTGCGGCCGACCGCATCATCGTGCTCGACAAGGGAGAAGTCGTGGCCACCGGACGGCACGAGGAACTGGTACGGATGAGCCCGCTCTACCAGCGGCTCGCCTCCAGTCCTCCGGATACCACCCCGGATGCCGACATGGCGGCCGGCCGCTGACGAATGCTTTCTCTCCTGCCCGCCCGCGCCAATGACCGCCAATTACCATCGGCGACAACGACAACCGGCTACTCCGAAAGCCGCACCGCCCGTCGGCTCGCGGACGCCGACCAGTCGGCAGCCGGAACGGGGTCGAGGAGAACAATCTTCCCGCCATTCCACTGGTAGCGCACGGTCGCCGCGCCCGCGGTAGGGCAGCACAGTGGGTCGTCGGGCCGGTACAGCTGGTACGTGAGCGCAACGACGTCGCTGGTAGACCAGAGCCACCCGATGGTCGCGCTCGGTACCGGAGTGTCGGTGCCCACCAGACGGCCGCGGTGGAAGAGGAACGCCTGCTGGGGATGGCCGTCCACGGCGCCGGTCCATCGTCCGACGATCACGCTGAGATCGTTGTCCGGGTTGTAGCCGCCCGTCTCGGTGGCGGTGTAGCCACGGGCTCGTACAAGCGCTTCGGCTCGGTCAGGGCTGGGTGCGGACGTCCCCGATTGTGGTGCCGGCGCGGCAAGAACGGTTCCGCCTCCCCATCCGGTCAGCGTGACCGTAACAATCATCAGGATAACGACAAGACAACGGCGAAAGGTCATGACATCCCTTCCCTTGAACGAGGCCGACCCCGACGAAACTAGATGTCTGCTTCGGACTCGGCTACTCGACTGCCGTCTTTGTCCCCCATGTTCACTTCATTGAGGACGATCCCGACATCGATTCCACGACATCGATTCCACGATCGCGAAA
>NZ_CAAAFT010000272.1:8761-10283 GCF_900634765.1 Candidatus Protofrankia californiensis
CATCGATTCCACGACATCGATTCCACGACATCGATTCCACGATCGCGAAAAACCGAGGCACACTTCTACCCCGTCGCCACACGTGTAACCACATCAATATCGTATGACAGATACGGCTGAATAGGGCCGCGATCCGGAGACGGCGAGAGCACCGCACACCCCTGCCAGCTGTCACCAGACATGATCAGATCGCTATACCCGCTACGAGGCGGCCAGAAAGCGGTCGAGGACGCGGACGCCGAACCGCAGCGACTCGACCGGCACCCGCTCGTCCACGCCGTGGAACATGCCGGCGAAGTCCAGGTCCGGTGGCAGCAGCAGCGGCGAAAAACCGAAGCAGCGGATACCGAGCCGGGAGAACGACTTGGCGTCCGTGCCCCCCGAAAGCATGTAGGGGACCGCGCGGGCGGCCGGGTCCTCGGCCTTCAGCGCACCCGCCATCGCGTCCACGAGCGGACCGTCGAAGCCGGTCTCCAGCGCCTGGTCGAACACGACCCAGTCGCGCCGGACGGCCGGGCCGATCAGCTCGTCGATCTGGCGGAGGAACTCCTCCTCCTGACCGGGCAGGAAGCGGCCGTCCACGTGGGCGGTGGCCTCCCCCGGGACGACGTTGACCTTCTCCCCCGCATTGAGCTGCGTCGGGTTCGCGGTGTTGCGGATGGTCGCACCGATCATCCGGGCGATCGGGCCGAGTTTGGCGATCGTGGTCTCCAGGTCGTCGGCGTCGACCTCGATACCGAGCGCCTCACCCACCGAGTCCAGGAACGTCCGGACGGTCGGGGTCAGCACGATCGGGAAGCGGTGCCGGCCGAGACGCACGATCGCCTCACACAGCGCCGTGACCGCGTTGTCGTCGCTGGTCATCGACCCGTGCCCGGCGCGGCCGGTGACGGTGAGCTTCATCCAGGCGATGCCCTTCTGGGCCGTCTCGATGAGGTAGAGGCGCAGGTCGTCGGAGACCGTGTAGGAAAAACCACCGACCTCGCTGATCGCCTCGGTGCAGTCGGCGAACAGCTGCGGGTGGTTGTCGACCAGCCAGCGGGCACCGAGCGTGCCACCGGCCTCCTCGTCCGCGACGAACGCAAGTACAAGATCACGCGGGGGGCGGCGGCCGGAACGGAGAAGATCGCGGACGACCGCGAGCGTCATCGCGTCCATGTCCTTCATGTCGACGGCGCCGCGTCCCCACAGGCTGCCGTCGACGATCTCGCCGCTGAACGGGTGGACCCGCCAGTCCGCCGGATCCGCGGGCACCACGTCAAGATGACCATGGATGAGCAGCGGCGGACGCTGCGGATCGGATCCCTCGATCCGGGTGATGACGCTGGTACGGCCGGGTGCGGACTCCAGCAGGGTAGGCTCAAGGCCGACCTCGGCGAGCTTGGCCGCCACGTACTCGGCAGCGGCCCGCTCGTTGCCGTCGCCGTTGCCCCGGTTCACCGAGTCGATACGCACCAGGTCACGGCAGATCTCGACAGCCTCGTCCTGCGCGGTCGTGCTCACCGCCGCCACCGAGCTCGCT
>NZ_CAAAFT010000272.1:10308-14432 GCF_900634765.1 Candidatus Protofrankia californiensis
CGTCCGATTGGTTCAGGAGATGGGGTGCTGGGCGATGATCGTGTCCGGGGAGTCGGTCCAGAGCTGGTGCCGGTCTGCCGTGACGGTGAGCCCGGTCCGGGCCGAGTCGGCGCTGGTCCACCCACGGTAGGCGTCCTCGGCTTGAGTCCGGTTCTGAGTATGGGTCCGGGTGGACATGACGACACGGGATGCCTCATGGCCAGCGATTCCTGATCCGCCAGGACCAGGTTGTGGAGTTTGTCGGGGTCGAGGATCAGGTCGATGGTGGCGATGCGCTCTTCGATCACGGTGAGGCCGGCGACCGCGATGACACCAGCCGATGTTCGAGCGACGATCCCGGCGGTGCCGTTGACCAGAGCCGGCCGGCAGTGCTGCGCGAAGCGTGGGCCTTGGGTGGCGACCTGCCGTGCGACGTCTGCGGAACCGGTGAGCAGAGCGGGCACGGGCCGGGTGTGTGAGCCGGTGTCAACGCGGAACACGACGTCGGGATCAAGCAGTGCGACGAGGGCGTCGAAGTCGCCGGCGCGGGATGCCGCCAGGAACGCGGCCACGACCTTGCGCTGCGTGGCGAGGTCGGCGTCCGGGACAGTTGCGGTGCCTCGCAGCCGACGTCGGGCGCGGCTGGCGAGCTGACGGGCCGCGGCGGGTGTCCGGTCCAGTATCGGGGCGATCTCCTCGAACGGCACGGCGAACATGTCGTGTAGAACGAACGCGAGCCGCTCGGATGGGGTGAGTGTCTCGAGTACGACGAGCAGTGCCAGGCCGACGGAGTCGGCGAGCAGCGTTTGCTGCTCCGGGCCGTCGCTGTCTTCGACGTTGACGATCGGCTCGGGTAGCCAGGTGCCGATGTAGTCCTCCCGGCGCGCCCGGCGGGCGCGCAGCATGTCGATGCACACGCGTCCCACGACCGTCGTCAGCCAGCCGCCGAGGTTGCCGATCGTATCGTCGTTGGAGCGGCTCAGACGCAGCCATGCCTCCTGGACCGCGTCCTCAGCCTCGCTGGGCGAACCGAGCATGCGGTAGGCGACCGCATGCAGCTGTGGGCGTTGTCGCTCGAACTGCTCGGCATGCCACGTCTCATCGTCCACGGATCACACCCCCTTCGATCGAACCCCTCCTTAAGCATTGACGGATCCGGCGCCGCAGATGTGACAGGGCCGCACCGCCGAGTCCACCAGTTCCGGGTCCTGGGCGTCGCCGACGGCTGCGGCGGTCACATCTGCCTATCGGGATCCGACAGAGAGATGACAGCCGAACACGGCCGACATCAGCCGGCGACGACGACCGCGCACGGGAGGGATCTTGAATTGGACTCAATCACCGGTGGCTCAGGGACCGAACGCCTGATCGAGACGAGCCGACCGAGCGAGCGCCTTGCTGGCAACGTGGTCACAGCCAACGGCACCGGCTCCAAAGTCGCCAACTCTACGATCGCCACCGACGGGTCCTTCCTCGAGACTCGCCGCGGCAAGCTCACGCTGGCCTTGTTGTGCGCTGTCGCCTTCCTCGACTTCGTCGACGCCTCGATCGTCAATGTGGCCCTTCCCGACATCCGGCGCGACCTGGGCTTCTCGACATTGTCGGAAGTGTCCTGGTCACCGGCGGGATGCTGCTGCTCGTCTTCGCGCTGGTGAAAGCACCCGATCAGGGCTGGGGCTCGGGCCGCACGATCGGTGAGCTCGCCGGAGCAGCAGTCCTGCTGATCGCATTCCTGATCAACGAGCAGCTGGGCAGGAATCCGCTGCTGCCACTGTCGATCTTCCGCGTCAGGGGGCTCGGCGCCGCCGACGTCACCGGGCTGATCGCCTTCGCGGGCCTCATCGCGATGTTCTTCTTCCTCACCCTCTACATGCAGAACGTCCTCGGGTACTCGCCGATCGAGACCGGCGCGGCCTATCTCCCGCTCTGCTTCGGCGTCGGCATTGCCGCCGGCGTCTCCTCGCAACTGCTCGTCCGGGTAGGAACCCGACCCGTGATCGTCATCGGCGCGCTGCTCGCGGCCGGTGGCTTGTACTACCTGTCTCGGATTCCCGTCGACGGCTCCTATCTCACCGACCTGTTCCCGGGCCTCATGATCGTGTCGTTCGGGCTGGGTGCGGTGTTCGTCGGCGTCACCACCGCAGCCAACGCCGGCGTGCCCGCCGACAGGGCCGGGCTTGCCGCCGCGCTGCTCAACGCCTCGCAGCAAGTGGGTGGCGCGCTGGGACTGGCAATCTTCTCCGCGGTCGCCACCTCCCATACCGACCACCTGCTGGCGGACCACACCGCCATGCCGGACGCGCTCACCTCGGGTTTTCACCGGGCGCTGCTGACCGGCAGCTTCTTCCTGCTCGCCAGCGCCTTTATTGCGCTGCGTACCAGCAACGCACGCGGTGAGGCCCACCAACCTGAATCCGGCGCGTTGCCCGAACCAGCCCGGCTATGACCGCGACCGCCTCCCCCGCGTGCTGCCGCCATCGGTGATCGCCAGACGCAGGGCGCCGGTAACCGACACCTCAGGACCTACCCGGACCAGCAGCAGCGCGGTCCCCCGATCAACCATCTACCTACCCGGAGCACAGATGACCAACAGCACCAACGCTGGGAACGACCACACGTCCCCGCTGGCCGGCACGGTCGATTTCACCATGATGTATGCGGCGCACGCCGCCTTCACCCGCGACCTGCAGCGCCTGCGACTCGCGTACGAACGTGGCGACGTCCGGACACCGGCAGCGCGCGCACGTTGGGCGACGTTTACCAAGCAGATCCACATCCACCACCAGGCCGAGGACACCGCCCTGTGGCCCCTGCTACGCAACAAAGCACTTCGGCCTGACGAGATCACTGTCCTCGATGAGATGGAGGCCGAGCACGCGCAGATCGACCCGCATCTCGAACACATCGACAACGCCCTCGCATCGGACAACGCGGCAAGCCTTATGGAGAGCATCGATGCCTTCGCCACGAGCCTGACCGTCCATATGCGGCACGAGGAAAACGAAGCCCTGCCGTTGGTCGAGGCATATCTCGGCCCCGACGGATGGGCAGCTTTCACCGCGACCATCCGTAAAACACAAGGTCTGCGTGGTGGCGCGGAGTTCCTCCCGTGGCTGCTCGACGACGCATCCGAGGTAATACAAGCCAAAGTGCTCGGGCTGCTGCCACCACCCGTCAGGTTCCTCTACCGTCGGATATGGGCGCCAAAATATCACCGCATAGCAGGTATCACCGCATAGCGGACCATACAAAACCCTCTCGGGCTGATCGACGTGTCAAGTAAGAGCAAGTAAGCGCAAATAAGAGAACGAAACCAGGCGACCTGCGCACCCGCGGGTCAGAAGGAGCCTAATCATGAGGATCGTCGTTTTCGGAGCCAACGGGCCGACCGGCCGACTGCTGACCGAGCAGGCACTGGCCGCTGGTCACGACGTCGCCGCGGTGACCAGGCGACCGGCGGAATTCCCGATCACGCACGAACGACTCGACGTCGCGGAGGCCGACGTGCATGACACGCAGGCCGTCGACCGAACTGTCGAAGGAGCCGACGTCGTGCTGTCGACGCTCGGCGTGCCGTTCACCCGCAAGCCGATCAACATCTACAGCGACGGAATCCATAACATTACCGCTGCAATGGTGCGGTACGGGGTCAAGCGAGTGGTCGTGGTGAGCTCGAGCGCCGCCGAGCCGCACCATCATGCGGACGGCGGTTTCCTGCTGAACCGTGTCTTCCAGCCGTTGATCACCGCGACGATCGGCAAGACGACCTACGCCGACATGCGCCGCATGGAGGGATTCCTGCGCGGCAGCGACCTGGACTGGACGATCATGCGCCCCTCGGGTCTCTTCGATGCACCCGGTGTGACGAGCTACGAGCTTCGCGAGGACCAGGCGCCGGGTATCTTCACCAGCCGCGCGGACCTTGCCGCGAGCCTGCTTGAACAGGCGGCCGATGCCCGGTTCGTACATAAGGCGGTCGCGGTGACAACCTCCGAAGGTGCCCCCACGCTGTTCCAGATGTTGCGCCGGGAGGCATTCAAGCGAGACTGACCTCCAGCGCGGATGGCGGGCTCACCGAGAACCGTCAGCAGTTGGCCAGGTGGCCAGCGCGTGGGCAAGAGGAAGCCTCGCCCACGCGCTGGCGG
>NZ_CAAAFT010000272.1:14770-17077 GCF_900634765.1 Candidatus Protofrankia californiensis
TGGCCAGCGCGTGGGCAAGAGGAAGCCTCGCCCACGCGCTGGCGTGCGTGTCATGGAAGGTCGGGCAGCGATGCCTCCGCGGTCTTGCCGCCGTCAGTTAACGGCCCTGCGGCTGCCCATGCGCCGCGAAGAAAGACGTAATCGCGTATCCGGTGCCCCAACCGGCGCCGATGGCGGTGACCCCGATCAGACCGGGAACCTGTACCGGCACCGGGACGTCGTCACCGGTGGTGCCGTTCCCCAGCTGACCGTAGTTGTTGCTGCCCCAGGCCCAGACCGTGCCGTCGGAACGCAGCGCATATCCGTTCTCATCACCGCCGGCGATGGCGGTGACCCCGGTCAGACCGGAGACCTGCACCGGCAGCGTCACCTCGAGGCCGGGTATGGAGATGGTGCCGATCCCCAGCTGGCCGTTCCAGTTCTGACCCCAGGCCCAGAGCGTGCCATCGGAACGCACCGCATACGCCGTATATGGGCCGGCAGCGATGGTGGTGACGCCGGTCAGGCCGGAAACCTGTGCCGGTATCGGAGTCCGGCTGCCGACGCCGCCATGCCCGTTCCCCAACTGGCCGACGTTGTTGCCGCCCCAGGCCCAGACCGTGCCGTCGGAACGCAGCACATACGCGGAGAGGCCGCCGCCGGCGATGGCGGTGACGCCGGTCAGACCGGAAACCTGTATCGGCACCGACGTGAAGAGAGTGGGATCGGGGAGAGGGCCCAATCCGTCGAAGAAGTTGCCACCCCAGGCCCATACGGTACCGTCCCGACGCAGCGCATACGCCGTATCC
The DNA here is from genome assembly GCF_900634765.1 of Candidatus Protofrankia californiensis. NCBI lineage: Bacteria > Bacillati > Actinomycetota > Actinomycetes > Frankiales > Frankiaceae > Protofrankia > Candidatus Protofrankia californiensis. Next base: position 15,559 of record NZ_CAAAFT010000272.1, read on the forward strand.
CCGCTGCCGGCGATGGCGGTGACCCCGGTCAGGCCGGAAACCCGCACCGGCACCGAACTGTCGGTGGTGGTGCCGTTCCCCAAGTTACCCTGCGCGTTATGACCCCAGGCCCAGACCGTGCCGTCCCGGCGCAACGCATACCCTGTGACTCCGCTGTCGGCGATGGCGCGGACTCCGGTCAGACCGGAAACCCGCACCGGCACCAGGCTGTCGGTGGTGGTGCCGTTCCCCAACTGGCCGTAGCTGTTCTTACCCCAGGCCCAGACCGTGCCGTCCCAGCGCAACACATACTTGGTGTCTCTGGATTTGCTGCCGGCGATGGCGCGGACCCCCGTCAGACCGGAAACCCGCACGGGCACCGAGCTGTCGGTGGTGGTGCCGTTCCCGAACAGGCCGGTGTTGTTCCGGCCCCAGGCGTACAGCGTGCCGGCCCGTGGCCGGATACCCCACCCGTGGACAGCACCGGCAGCGGACGGCGGAAGCGCATCCAATGGGACGCGCGCTCCTGGCGTCCCCGATCCTGTTACTCCCAGTCCGGACGGGGAAGCCACAGCAGCTGCCGGCAGGAGCATCGCTCCGACCGCAGCCAACATCGCCGCCCATATCCTGGCCTGCCATCGTTGACCGGACATCGTCGCTTCTCCGCTCCGTAGAACCGGTGGGCGTCACCATGCACACCCTGACGTCACGAAGAATAACAAGATCGTTACTTTCTGTACTCATATCGTCATGTGTCTACCAGTGGGCCAGGGGCCAGCCGCCGGTGTGTCCCGCGACGACCGTCAGCCCGCTTCCTTCCGTATCGGGTTGATGGGCACGTCGGCCAGCCGGGACAGCCCGTCGGCGCCGCGGCCCACGTCGATGGCCCGCTGTACGACGGCCCTGGACGCGGTCAGTACGCCTGGTAAGCGGCTTGCGGTCCGCTGTACAGGACGAGGGCAGCTGGCTGCCCGATGGCCGGGGCGGGAGTCATGATCACCCCGTCGAGGCAGTCGATGTCCAGTTCGCCTGCCCACGCCGCTGTCGCGCGGACCTGGTCTGGCGAGGTGGACGTGAGGTTGACCAGGCCCCGCCCCGCGAGAACGTGAGCATGTCTTCTGCCCGCCCAGACCTGCCAGCGTACCGTGATCGTGTGAACGAACCCGACACCATCCCATTGTGGGACGACGAGGATTACCCGGAAGCCGAGCAGGAAGCCGACCGCCAGGCGATCGACGCCGCCTGGGCCGAGCCCGGGGAGAACATCCCACTCGAGGTCGTGTTGGCCGAGTTCGGCGACACCGACCTACTCGCATCCTGACCTGGCTGTGGCGTCCTACAAGATCGAGGTCCGCCCGGGCGCCTGGCGGGAACTCCGGAAGATCTCGCAGCCGGCTCGCCGGCGTATTGAAGCCGCCATCGTCGCGTTAGCTGATGATCCTCGCCCCGCCGGCTACAAGGCGGTCGTCGGCCGACCCGGACACCTGTGCCTGCGGGTCGGGGACTATCGGATCATCTACCTACCCCGTGACGCCGAACT
>NZ_CAAAFT010000273.1:0-2023 GCF_900634765.1 Candidatus Protofrankia californiensis
CTCGACACCTACCCCACTCTCTCTACGGTCACCGAGGACGCCGCGGACAACCACCGGACCTACCTCGCGCAGACCCGCCTGCGCGCCGACACCTTGCTCCAACTCATCCCCGACGACGACTTCCACACCGGACTCCGCAGTCTGGCGCAGAAGGCCGAGAGCACCCAGCGACCCTCAGCCGCGCGGCTGACCATGCTCGTCTTGCGCAGGGATCAAGCACGCTGACCCTCGGCCCTCGGCCGTCGCATTCAGGTCAGCGACCACGACACCACGGCCAACACCGTATCCAGTGCCCGGTAGCCGACCTCTGGAGTCACGCGCGGTGACAGATCACCTCACGGTTGCGCGAATACAGACCAGTCGATTAACAGAGCCTGCCAGTGTGGCCCCCGAAGACGCGGCGGCGCGGTGGCGCCCGCTGATCGTGTGTCTCTACGAGCAGGTAGCGACGTCCCACAGGTCGGTACTGCGGAGGTCGACAAGAACGCCGATGCGGGCCAGGACCTCGGCGGCGGGCTGCGCGTCCAGGCGGCGCCCGTCACGCAGACGCAGGGCGACCTGGTCGTCAGCGGCATCCTTCGCGCCGATCACCGCTTGAGTGGAAGTCTTTCACGGGTGAGTGCTTCTTCGGTGCATGTTGGTGTTCAGGCTGTTCCCGCCGCATTGTCGTCATGGACCTCACTGGCCCGCCGGGTCGAGGCGCTCGGGTTTTCCGCGCTCCTCGTACCCGATCATCCTGGTGGGGTGCTGTCGCCCTGGATCGCGCTTGCCGCTGCGGCGGGGGTGACCAGTCGAGTGTCGCTGGGCAGCTATATGATCAACGCTGGGGTGCGGGAGCCGTTCCACGTCGCCGCGGACGCGGCCAGTCTCGCGGTCATCTCCGGCGGCCGGGCGCGCCTGGGTATCGGTGCCGGGCACACCCCCGGGGAGTGGGCCGCGTGCGGGTGGGAACGGCCCGGACCCGCCGAACGGGTCGGACGTCTGGGCGAGTTCGTCGATGTCGTGGCACGTCTTCTGCGCGGTGAGCAGGTCACCTACACCGGCCGTTATCTTCGGCTCCGGGAGGCGGTGCTCGACTCCTCGCTGGCGCCGGTCGTGGTCCCGCTGACGCTGGGTGGGGCCAATCCGGCCCTGCTGCGGCTTGCCGGCGCGCACGCCGACGTCGTCGGGCTCAGCGGGCTCGATCGTACGCTGCCGGACGGTCACCATCACCAGGTGCGGCTGGTCCCCGTCCGATGTGGAACGTCAGGTGTCCGCGGTGATGGAAGGCGCCGGGGCCGGCGGGCGGCGGCCGGTGGTGGAGGTGCTCGTGCACCGGGTGCTCGTCACCGACGACCGGAAGGGCGCGGCCAGTGCCCTCGCGGTGCAGATACCCGGTCTGGCAGCTGCCGACGCTCTGGTGACTCCCTATCTGCTGCTGGGAACCCAGGCGGAGATCCGCGCGCAGCTCGAAGCGCACGCGGACCGGTGGGACATCACCCGCTGGGTGATCCGTTATACCGATACCGCGATCGGAAGCCTCGCACCGATCCTCCCCGATCTCGACGTCAAGGTCGGTTAGTTCGGTTCGGAAGGCCCCGTCAATCTCGCCGAGCATGCTGCCGGTCATGAGATCGCGGAACAGGCCACGGGTGGTCCGGCCGACCAGATCGCCAGTCACGCCGCTTGCCCGCCAACTGCGCGCCACCGGCCGCTCCGTCACTGACATCCGAGCTGCTGGCGCGCCTGGAGGTCGGGCAGTGACGGATGCCGCGTGGGTGCGTGCACGGCTGGCGCTACGCAACATCCGGACGCGCGGCTCGGCGGCTCGTCATGCTGGTAGGCGGATGAGGATTTCGACGCGGCGGTTGAAGCGCTGACCGTCGGGGCTGGAGGATCCGTCGGGATTGGTTTCCTCGGCGAGCGGTTGGCTGCTACCGAGACCGACCGAGCTTACCGACGACGCCCTGGTGCCGTGCCCGGTGAGGTAGTCCCGGACGGTGGCGGCGCGCCTTACCGACAGCGGCTGGTTGACGGCGGCAGA
>NZ_CAAAFT010000273.1:2048-10020 GCF_900634765.1 Candidatus Protofrankia californiensis
AACCGGTCGCGTCGGTGTGTCCGCGAACCTGGATCGCGCCGCCTGCGTAGCGTGAGTTGATCAGCCGGATGGTGGCGTCCAGCGTGTCGGTGCTGCCGATGGCGTTGCTGCCGGTCTCGAACAGGGCGTCGCTGTTGAACACCACGATCACGACCTTGGCGCCGGCGACGTCCCGGGCCAGGAGCAGCCCACCGGAGATGCCGGTCAGGTCAACGTCGGTGGCGCCTGGCAGCCGGTAGAGCGAATCCTTGACCAGCCGGGTGCCGTTCTCCGGGGTGTTGGCGGTCCCGATCTGGCACGGGATGCGCAGCACCAGTCCGGCGCCGAAGTCCTGGGTTGTGCAGGTTGGGTCCGGTTCGCCGTCGCCGTCGTAGTCATCGAGACCCGGCCTGGCCCCGGGCGACAGCGACGGTGACGCGCTCTCGGTAACCGCCGGCGGTGCCGCGTCGGTCGTGCTCCCGGTGGCCGAGGTGCTGGGCACCGCGGCGGGTGTGGTCGGGGAGTCCGATCCACCACAGCCGGCGGCCACCAGGGTGAGAACGGCCGCCGCGAGCGCCAGCGGCATCGGCAACCGAATCGGGAAGGGCCGTCTATGTGCTGCTTTTCCCCCGCTTCGCATGACCCGTAGGTTAGGGCCTGACCAGGCAGGTCCGTGCAGGGTAGCGGTTAGCCGACACCTGCGGGGACGGCGGGGAGATGCCCGGGAAGGCGACCGGCAATCGCCGGGCCGACGGACACACGAGATCATGTTCGGAGGGTCCGGAGCCCGATAGATGATCTTGGTTTTGTTTGTATCGGTTTGGGTTTAAGATCAAAAATCCAAGAGAGCACGTCAACATCGTTGACTACGGTGTAGGTTCACGCATCGTGTGGCTGGGCTCCTCCTGTGGCTACGGCTCGAGGTGGCGTCGGGGGCCCGCGCCCTGCTCGCCGAGAGTGTCGTACGGGTTGACCAGAGCACACCGGTCGATCGACAGGCAGCCGCAGCCGATGCAGTCGGTGAGATGGTCACGCAGCTGCTCCAGCTGCCGGATGCGGGCGTCGAGCTCCTCGCGCCAGCATGTGGACGCCCGCGCCCAGTCCTCCCGGGTGGGGGTGCGCTCGTCGGGCAGCACGGCCAGGACGTCCCGGATCGTCGCAAGTGGTATGCCGACACGCTGGGAGGCACGGATGAAGGCGACCCGGCGGAGGGTGTCCCTGCTGTAGCGGCGCTGGTTGCCGGGAGTGCGCCGGCTGCGGATGAGCTCCTGGCGCTCGTAGAAGCGCAGGGCCGAGGTGGAAACGCCGCTGCGCTCGGCCAGCTCACCGACAGTGATCTCCTTGGCCTTCCAGGACAGCTGTGTCATGCGAACCACAGTAGCTTGACTTAAACCTTTGTTTAAATTCCAGTCTGGTGCCCGGGACGAGATCAGCGAGACCACCAGCGGTGAAGTCATCGAGAGTCAGCGAGAAAGGACCTGCCATGTCCGGAAATCCGTTGCGGTTGGCCGTGGTCGTGGGCAGCACGCGGGAAGGCCGGTTCGCGCCCGTCGTGGCGAACTGGTTCGCCGGCCAGGCCGAGCAGCGCGACGACATGACGGTCGACGTCGTCGATCTGGCCGAGGCGCGGTTGCCCGTCGTGCTCACCAGGGAACCGGCGCCCGAGGTGGCGGCCCTGACCCCGCGCCTGGACGTGGCCGACGCGTTCGTCGTGGTGACACCGGAGTACAACCACGCCTATCCCGCGTCCCTCAAAAACGCGATCGACTGGCACTACACGCAGTGGCAGGCCAAACCGGTCGGGTTCGTCTCCTACGGCGGCCTGGCCGGGGGGCTGCGCGCGGTGGAGCAGCTTCGTCTGGTGTTCGCCGAGCTTCATGCGGTCACCATCCGCGAAACGGTCAGTTTTCACAACGCATGGGACCAGTTCGACGCCGATGGTCAGCCGAAGGACACAACCGGCCCCAACGTCGCGGCCAAGACCATGCTCGACCAGCTCGCGTGGTGGGCGCAGGCGCTGTGCGACGCCAGGGCGTCTCGCCCCTACGGCACCTGATCCTGCTGGTCCTGCTTGCGCGCCTGCCGGCAGGCGCGGGCCAGAGCGTCGGTTCGGAGTCGCTCCGAACCGACGCTCCTTCGGCCTGCTCCCCCGCTCCCCCATCGCCGGGCGTGCTGAATTACACATCAGTTGAACGCCAGCGGGATGATTGAAAGAATTCAAATTCTCAACGATTTGCACGACTCGCCGGAACCCGTCGTTCATCCTTCAGAAATATAGATTTTGCCGGCGCGGACTAGCCTCGACGCCAATCTCCTCCGCTTGCCGCCGCAGCGGCTGGCACACTGTATTCCAACACACAGAGATAAGGCGTAGGATGATGACACGCTCGCGCCGGTCGCTCATCTGCCGGGCTCGTTTTCCGGCGTTCCGCGGGGTTCGCGTTCGCCCCGGCATCGCGGGCGGCAGGCGCCGTACCGCGACGCTCACGGTCATCTCCATGACTGTGATACTGCTCGCCCAGTCCGCACCTGCCCAGGCGGCCGACTCCACCCAGTACGCCGGCGGCGCCTCCCGCGGCCTCGGTGTCGCCATTCCCTTCAGCGGCTTCACCGACCGCAACGGGCAGCCGGTCCCCATCTCGGGCGCGGTCGGCGCCGACCTGGTCCTCGGCTCGACCTCGCAGCCGTACCTGCCGTGCCAGAACTACGATCCCCGCACCGGCACCGGGGACACCTTCATAAACGCCTGTGAGGTACGCGGGAGCTACACCACCTATACGCGCTTCGCGGCTGGCCAGGGTATTCTTTTCCCCCACGGCTACTTCATGCCCAACACCCAGACGGATCTCGTCAACGGCGGTTCGCTGCAGACCGACTGGGGTGCGCGCACGGCCGGGCTCTCCCTGGAGTTCTACCCGGACGTCACCCTCGACCAGGAGTATGTGCACTCCCGTTTCTACGTAGACTATTTCAACCACCGGGCAAACGGCTGGACCTACTCCTACCACGTGGGAACGATCAAGCTCGTGACCCTCGCGGACCCGGGCACCACCCGGATCACCGGCGCCGTGACCCGGAACGGTACCGCCCCGGCCGCGAAAGAGATCAAATTCACTATCTTCGGCGGTGACGCCCGTTCCTCCGCCAACTATCCGATCTCCTCCTTTGCGGTCACCTACAGCAACGGCACGGCCTGGACCAGCGGGGCGATGTACGCCGGGCCGCAGCGGGTCACCGTCGACGACACGGCAACCGGCCACCAGTGCATCTATGATCTGTCGAGCATCACCGGCCCGGACAACCAGATGGACTTCGACGTGGCCCGTCCCGGTTTCGGCCGCGACGGCGGACACTGCAACTTCCAATAGGGTTCCAACAGGAGTCACATCGGCAGAGGACCGTTAGTCGACCGGTCGGTGTTCGTTGATGTGCCCGTCGAGTCCCGTCGACGGGCACACAATCGTCCAGACCCTGCCCGCCGGCGCGGAGGCCTGTCATGAACGTCGAGGGAACTGATCGTCGATCGGTCTCCGGCGCGCGGACGCGTCAGAGCACCTTTACCTGCATGGGGGCGTCCGTCGAGCCACCATTCGAAGCGGTGACCAGCGCCGCCGTGGTCGCGGTGACCGCGAACGACCTGCTCGTGCTCGCCGAGCTGGACCGGGGCCTGGACATCCCCGGCGGTCATGTGCAACGGCACGAGAGATCGATCGAGGAAACGATACGCCGCGAGGCATGGGAGGAGGTGCGGGTCAGGGTGGGCGATCTCAGACGGGTCGAGGTCATCGAGTCCGACTACTTCGGCACCCACGACCTGACGTACATGGTGATCTGTGCCGCACGGGTCACGCAGCTCGCCCCCTGGGAAGCCGGCCACGAGTCGGCCGGCCGCACGGTGTTGCCACCCGAGGAGTTCCTCCGCCGGTACCGCGGTGGGGACCCGGAGCTCATGCGGCATCTCGTGACCTGCGCGCTCGCCGTCCTCGATGCGTCGTCGGCTCCTCCGCCGGGCTCGGCCCCGGTCAGCCGGGCAGACGGATGACGATCTCGACACGGCGGTTGACACACTGACCGACGCTACTGATCCGACCCGTCGGGACCGGTCTCCGCGGCCAGTAGCTGACAGTGGCCGGGACCGTCGGCCGCGCGTTTCCGCCGCGTAATCGCATATCTGTGTGCGGGATCCTCTACCGGGCTGCTCACTCAGCGGGCGGCTTCTGGCATGGTCGTGCACTGCGGACCGGCGAACGCCTGGCGGCTGTGTACAAGGAGCTGCCGGAGTGCGGGGCTCTGGGTCGCCGTCCATACCAGGGCCAGCACCCCGGGTGTTTCGATGTCAAGGGCGAGGGCTTTGAGTCGTCCGATGTGGTTGGCGGTCATGGACTCGCTGAGGATGGCGATACCGAACCCGCGGACGGCGAGATCCGCGACGGCGCCTGGTGCGCTGGCCTGCAGCGCGATCTCCGGCCGTATCCCCCTGGCTGCGCAGGCCTGGTCGAACACGGTCCGGATCCCGGTCCCTTCGGACGGGCACACGACCGGGTACGCGTTGATCTCGGCCAGAGTTGCCCGGTCCCGTCCGGCCAGGGGATGGCCGAACGGCACGGCCGCGACAAGTCGTTCGCTGACGATCGGCAACGTGTCCAGCCCCTGGGGCGGCGCGCCGGCCGTTCCGACGAGGGCCAGGTCTGTCGCACCGGTGCGCACACCTTCTATGAGCCGGTCGGAGCTGTCCTCGAACAGGGTGATCTCGACATTGGGATGGGCGAGGTGGAACGCGGCGAGAGCGTCGAACAGCGCCGTGATGGTGCAGGCGGTGACCATGCCGACCACGAGCCGACCCCGGATCAGTCCGGTCACGTCGTCCACCGCCTGCCGCAGGGCCTTCACGGACGCGAGTACGGTGCGGGCGTGCTCCAGTGCCGCCGCTCCGGCTGCGGTCAGTGTGGCGGTACGGCCTGACCGGTCGATGAGCGTCGCGCCGAGATCATGTTCGAGTTGCCGGATCTGGGCGCTGACCCCTGACTGGCTGATGTGCACGCGTTCGGCCGCGCGGGTGAAGTTCGCCTCCTCGGCTACGGCGATGAAATACTCCAACTGCCTCAGCTCCATATCCAGAAATTCTAGCTGTAAGTAGAACAATCTGTTGGACTTCTGGTTCGACGTCGTTCAGGCTGGACGTGTTTACGGTCAGCTATGAACGGAAGGACCTCTGTGCCCGACAACGACAACGCCCTGAAGCCGGACGATCCCACCCGCCTGTCCGTCGGGCACACCGACGACCGTGATGACGGCGGCGGTGCAGCCGGCGTCGGAGCGCTGTTCGTCCCGTCCGTCCGATGACGCAGGGAGCCGACACGCAACAGGGCCGCAGCACCAGGACGGATCCGCAGCAGCCCGCGGGACCGCCGATCCGGCGGGCGAGCGGGACCGAGGCAACGACGACGGGTATGCGTAAGTGGCTTCCGTTGCTGACGGTCTGCCTCGGTACCTTCATGTTGCTGGTCGACGTGACGATCGTGAACGTCGCCCTGCCGGGCATGGTGGTCGACCTCGACGCGTCGTTCGGCGCGTTGCAGTGGGTCGTCGACGCCTACGCGCTCGCGCTGGCCGCACTCGTGCTCGGCACCGGTTCCATCGCCGACCTCGTCGGTCACCGCCGTGCCTACATCGCCGGGCTCGCAGCGTTCGCGGTGTCGTCGTTCGTGTGCGGCATCGCGCCGAACTCCGCAGCGCTCATCGCCGCGCGCACCGTGCAGGGCGTCGGCGCGGCGGCCATGTTCGCGACGACGTTCGCGCTGCTCAACAGCTCCTACACCGGACGCGACCGCGGCAGCGCCTACGGCCTGTGGGGTGCGGTGGCAGGTGCTTCCGCGGCCGTCGGCCCGATCATCGGCGGCCTGCTCACCGAGGGCGTGTCATGGCGCTGGATCTTCTTCGTCAACCTGCCGGTGAGCATCATCGCCATCGCGCTGTGCACGTTCGTGCTCACCGACGTGCACGGGCCCGCCCGCAGCAGGGTGGACGTCCCCGGCATGGTCACGTTCACCGCGGCGGCGGCGGGCGCGACATACGCGATCATCCGTGCGAACGAGAAAGGATGGTCCAATCCGCTCACCTGGTGGCTGCTCGCGCTGGCAGCGGTGCTGCTTGCGGTCTTCGTCGGGATCGAGTCGCGCTCGCCGCACGCCATGCTGGACCTCGCGCTGCTACGCAACCGGTCGTTTGTCGGGGTCCTCGTCGCGGGTGTCCTGCTGACGTTCGCCGCCTTCTCCGCATTCACCTACACCTCGATCTGGTTGCAGTCGGTACTTGGGCTCAGCCCGATCGAGGCCGGCCTGACCGGCCTTCCGATGTCGGTCATGGCGTTCACCGTCTCGGCGTCGACCGGCCGCTTCCTGCACGGCTTACGACCCGATCGGATCCTCGGCGGCGGTCTGCTTCTCATCGGTCTTGGCGACGTACTCGCAGCTGTGCTCGTCCACGGTTCGGCGAGCTGGCCGGCGCTCATGCCCGGCTTCGCGGTGATCGGTATCGGCGTGGGGATCGTGACACCCGCACTCGGCTCGGTCTCGATGGCGCTCGTGCCTGCACAGCGGGGTGGCATGGCCGCCGGCGCGGTCAACACCGCGCGGCAGCTCGGCTTCGCCTTCGGCATCGCGGCGCTGGGCAGCGTGTTCGCCGCTCGCGCGCAGAGCAGCCTGTCCGGACGCGGTGTCGAAGGCGCGGCGCGGGCGGCCCGTGCGGTAGCCGGCGGTCAGGCGCCGTCGCTGCTGAGCGCGGCGCCGCCGGGCGCCCAGCGCGCCCTCGACAGCGCCGTGCACGCCTCGGCGGTGACCGGTGTCCAGGGCACATTCGCGGTGGCCGGTACGGCCGGGCTGATCGCCGGCGTCCTCGTACTCGCCCTGATGCGTCCCGCCCGAACAGCCGGATGATCCGGCGAAGCGGGCTGGCAGATATACCTGAGGGGAATGCCTTGATGCCCTCTGGCTGGTACATGCCTTTGCTTAGTGATCGTCGCGGCCATTGAAACTTGAAGATCAAACTGTGGACGAAGAGTCGTCAACACCGTTGACTATAGAACGGATCAGATAGATCAGGCGGTCACATCGCGGCGGGTGAGGCTGGCGGCCGCCAGTGCCGCGGCAACGCCCGCGTACCCGGTCGCGAGTGCCAGTGCCGGGCCGTAGGAGGCATCCGGTAGGCCGCCGCGGGCGACGGCGTCGAACACCAGGCCCGGAAACGTCCGGGTCGCGCCCTCCCATGCCTGCTGGATGATGTGTTCGACCGGCAGCATCCAGGCGATCCCGATCGACAGCGCCAGCACGGTAGAGCGGGTCAGGACACCCAGCGCCGTCGCGGTAAGCGCGAAGAACATCGTGGCGAGGAGCGCGTTGAGGAAGCTGGCTGCGGCGGCTGAAGCCGCCGCAGCGGTCCACCACTGCGATGTGTCCACCCCGCGGAGCTGTGCCATGACGACCGCCGTGGCCACGCTGAGTACCAGCGCCACCAGCAGCGCCACCGCCATGACCATGAACATCGCGGCCAGCTTGCCGGCGAGCCAGGCCACTCGCCGCGGCTGCTGCAACAGCAGTGTCCGTAGCGTCCCCTGACCGTACTCGCTGGTGATGTTCGCGGTGAAGACCACGAAGACGAGCAGGCCGACAAAGGTCATCCCGGCGGCGAACCCGATGCTGGGACCATCGGGGCCGGCAAGACGTGCCAGTGTCATGGCGAATCCCTGGCCGGGGCCATCAAGGGGCCGTGCGGCGTCGTCGGCGAGGGCGAAGGCCAGGACGCTCGCGAGCACCCCCATCGCGGCCACCGCCGCGATCGCGACAAGCGTCCCCCGACGTCGCAGTTTGAGCAGTTCTGCGCGCAACGCGCGGTTCATCGTGATCCCTCCGATGTTCCAGAAACCCCGGTCGCTGGCGATGTGCCGGAAACATGGTCAACAAGGCCCTGGTCAACAAGGCCCTGGTCGACAAGGCTC
>NZ_CAAAFT010000273.1:10183-11755 GCF_900634765.1 Candidatus Protofrankia californiensis
CGGAAACATGGTCAACAAGGCCCTGGTCAACAAGGCCCTGGTCGACAAGGCTCCGGTAGCGCTCTTCCAGGCTCACCCGCACAGGTGTGATCTCCACGAGCGTGATGCCCGCCGCGAACGCGTCCCGGTTCAGCTCGGCAAGCATCGTGTCCGTGACCGAATCGGCATTCGAACCCACGCCCAGGTCGCCCGGGGCACCCGACGGCAGGTCGACACGGAGCCGGTCGCCGTCACGCCGCACGGACAGGTTCCGGCCCGTGGTCAGCTCAGCCAGGGCGCCGAGATGGTCCGGATGCTGCGGGCGCAGGAGCACGCTGCAGCTGCCGGCGGCCATCAGCCCTTCGATGGGGCCGTGGTAGGCCAGCCGGCCGCGCTCCACGACGACGATCCAGTCGCAGATCTGCTCCACTTCGGCCAACAGGTGTGAGGAGACCAGGACGGTCCGCGGCTGCCTGCCTCCCGGGCGCTGCGCCAGCCCGCGCAGCAGCTCCCGCATCTGCTGGATGCCGGTCGGGTCGAGGCCGTTGGTGGGTTCGTCAAGGACGAGCAGGTCGGGATCTGCAAGCAGCGCGGCCGCTATCGCCAGCCGCTGCTTCATCCCCAGGGAATAGGTCCGAAAGGCATCACCGCCACGGCCTGCGAGCCCGACCTCGGCTATGACCTCCGGAATCCGGGCACGATCGTGACCGCCGAGGGCGGCGAGCACGGCGAGGTTGTGCTCCCCGGACAGCCCCGGGTAGAGGGCGGGGCTCTCGATCAGGGCACCGACTCTGGAAAGGTACCGTTGCGGCCTGGTGAGCGGTTCGCCGAGAACGCTGCCCTCGCCGGCGGATGGCCGGACCAGCCCGAGCAGCATCCGCAAGGTGGTGGTCTTGCCGGCGCCGTTGGGGCCGACGAAGCCGGCGATCGCGCCGGTCGGGATGCGCATCTGCAGGCCATCCACGACGGTCCTGCGGCCGTAACGCTTGGTCAGATGAAGGACCTCCACGGCGGAGCCGTCCGTCGCTGCGGGTATACGGCGTTGCGAAACGCCCACGGTGTTGCGCACACCAGCCGGTGTGACGCCGGCCGGTGTGACAGCGGTTGGTGTCATGGCCCCAGGGTCGCCGGCCGGCGCTGTCGTGTCGTCCGCCCGGTAGCGTCAACGCACTACGCAGATCGACGTAGGCCGTGTCCGCGGATATTGGTCGATGCGGATACGCCTGCCGTCAGGACGGGGTGACCAGGCCGGCCTGGTTGGCGAGGACGGCGAGCTGGGCGCGGTCGCGCGCCCCCAGCTTCACCATCACCCTGCTCACGTGGGTGCGGGCCGTGGCCGGGCTGATGAACAGCCTCCCCGCGATCTCGTCGTTCGACAGGCCGTGCCCGACAAGTCCCATGACCTCACGTTCACGTGCGGTGAGTCCGCTGAGGTCGGGTGCGTGCACGGCGGGCCGCCGGGCAAAGGCGTCGATCACCCGTCGGGTCACTGTCGGTGACAGCAGTGACTCCCCCGCCGCGACCACCCGGATCGCCCGGAGCAGTTCCGCGGGCTCGGCGTCCTTCAGCACGAAACCGGATGCGCCCGACCGC
>NZ_CAAAFT010000274.1:0-2447 GCF_900634765.1 Candidatus Protofrankia californiensis
CCGCCGGACGACGGCGATCGCCCTGCGCCCGTCCTCGGCCTCGCCGACCAGGTCGAGGTCGTCCTCGCTGTCGATCAGCACCCGCAGGCCGAGCCGCACCAGCGGCTGGTCGTCGGCGACCACCACCCGGATCACGTGCTCGCCCGCCGTAATGGCAGGACGGCTCGGACCTGCCAGCCGTGGTCGGGCCGCGGGCCGGCGATCACCGTACCGCCGAGATCGACGGCGCGTTCCCGCAGACCGCGTAGCCCGTGACCATGCCCGTGCTCGTGACCGACAGCCACCGAGTTGAGGTGCTCGGGATTCCCGGGCTCGGCGTCGATTGCGGCCACCGCCGGTGTCGCAGATACCAGCTGACCGGAAACCGGCTCGTCGCACACCCTGACCACCACCTGGTCGGGTTCGTAGCAGATCTCGACACGGGCGCGGGCCGGACCGGCATGCCTGAGCACATTCGTCAGCGACTCCTGGATGACCCGGAACACGGCGAGATCCACCTCGGCGGGCAGGACCTCCGGGCCTTCACCGGATGTCACCAGATCCACCGGCAGGCCGGCGCGCCGCACCTGCGCGAGCATCCCGTCCAGGCGTGCGAGTCCGGTCAACGGCATGTGCCGGGCGTTGTCGGACCAGCCGGCGTTCTCGCTGCCGTCCGTGAGCACCCCGGCGCTGTCGCGGGTACCGTCCTGGCCGGGTCGGAAGCCGACGCCGAGGCGGGTGAGAGCGAGGGTTGCGCGCAGTTCCTCCAACGCGTCGTGGCTGGTGCGCCGGATCGCCTCAAGCGCGGCCCGGGCCTGTTCGGGACGCCGGTCGAAGACGTGGAGGGCGACCCCGGCCTGCAGGGAGATGACGGACAGCCCGTGACCCACGACGTCGTGTACCTCGCGATACAACCGTAGCCGCTCCTGTTCGACCCTGGCTCGCTGTGCCTCGCCCTCGGCCTGCGCGGCGGAGCGTCGCGCGACCTGGAGCAGCCCACCGATGAGTGCCGGCACCGCCAACCAGAGGATCCCCAGCGTCCCAACGGCCCAGTGCGTCCAGCCGGCATCATCGTCGGCCAGGGCATCCCCGATCAGCTCACCACCGACGACGGTCACTCCGGCGGCTCCGGCGGCGACAGCCGTGGGCACAGCCGGCAGACGAGCGCCGACGGAGAACGCGGCGACGGCGAGGGGAAGCGGGACCGGCGGTGGGCCGTTCGGGTAGCCAGCGGCGAGATAGGTGCTGACCAGGACCGATTCGGCGGCCAGCATGACCAGGGGCTTGTACCGGCGCAGGAGCACCACGGCAGCGGCAGCGGCCAACAACAGGTAGCCCACGCCGTCGAGACGGCGGTTGAACCCGACCCACTCATGATCGACCTGGGTACTGCTGAGGAAGAGCACCGCCGCGGTCGCGGCTGCCGGGAGGATGTCGGCACGCAGGCAGCGGCCGACCGCGGCCAGCTTCCGAACATCCACCAGCCGACCGTATCCACCAGCAGGCCTGACAGCATCCGCCCCACAACGTATTGGACGCGAGATCTTCTACGCCCGCGGACGTACGCTGCCGGCGTCCCTGCGGGCATCAATGAGGCGCCGTCAACACCGTTGACTATATTGGAAAGATCTCATGCGATCGGACGTCCCCGACTGTTGAGGGTCGCCGAAGATGCCGATGGACTCGGGCCGGCGCGTCATGGTGTGCACCGATGGATGCGGCCGATCGCTGTGTGATTGTGCGTGTTCGCCAGCGGTACCGTGCTGGCGGCGGACGGGGCGTCCGTACGAGGATCCACTACGCACCCTCACGCTCATCCAAGATACTCTCATCAATGAGAGTATCTTGGATGAGCGCTTGCTGGAGGACGCGCGTGGCCGGATTCATCGGGCGTGATCGCGAACTCGCGACGCTCAACCGGATGCTGCAACGGATCGGATCCGGCGGGCGGGCTGGTCGTCCGGGTCGGGCGGTTCTGATGCGGGGTCGGCGCCGCGTCGGCAAGTCACGGCTTGCCGAGGAGTTCGTCGCGCGCGCGGGGATCCCATACGTGTTCTTCACCGCTTCCGCCCAGCCCGACGCAGCGGCGGATCTGCGGCTGTTCACCGAAGCCGTCGGGAGTTCGAGCCTTCCGGGCGCGGGCATGTTCCACGATCAGACGCCTCGATCCTGGGACGCGGCGCTGCAACTACTCGCCGGCGCACTCCCGATGGATCAGGTATGCGTCGTGATTCTTGATGAAATGCCGTATCTCATCGTCAATGACGCCGGTTTCGAAGGCACGCTGCAGAAACTCTTCGACCGCGAGTTGTCCCGCCGGCCGGTGCTGCTGCTGTGTATCGGATCGGACCTGGCGATGATGGAGGCGCTGAACAGCTACGGTCGGCCGTTCCATCAACGCGCCACCGAGATGGTGATCCCGCCGCTCAGCCCGGCCGATGTCGCCGACATGCTGGATCTCCCGCCCG
>NZ_CAAAFT010000275.1:0-1190 GCF_900634765.1 Candidatus Protofrankia californiensis
GGTCCGGTGAACGGACCTACTCGCTGATCGGACGGGCCGCGGGCGGGATCCCAGCGGGCTCGCTGAGCCGGGCGCTGCAACTGTTGACCACGAAACGCCTGGTCGAGGCGATAGTTCCGCTGTCGACCCAGGCATCCAGAGAAACCCGGTACGTGGTCGCCGACCCATATCTGCGATTCTGGCTGGCCTTCCTCGGCCCCTACCTCGCCGAGATCGAACGAGGCCGTGGTGACCTGGTCCGCACCAGGATCGAATCCTCATGGACCACCTGGCGAGGCCGCGCGATCGAGCCGGTCATCAGGGAGTCACTGCGTCGCCTGCCCGCCGGGCACCTCCCGGAGGGGACGAACATCATCGGCGGCTACTGGACCCGCACCAACAACCCTGAGATCGACATCGTCGGCGCGGATCGGGAACCGGTCGCCAAACAGATCACCCTGGTCGGATCCATCAAGTGGCTGAACAACCGTGCGTTCGACCCGCACGACCTCGCCCAGCTCGTCGGCCATCGATCCCGGCTCCCGGGTGCTGACGACTCGACCCCGCTGCTCGTGGTGACCCGCAACGGAACGACAACGGACGGTGTTCTCGCCCTTGGCCCCGAAGAGCTGCTCGCCGCGTGGCGACCCTGAAGAAGCACACAGCGGGCATCGGCGAGGTGCCGTCAACACCGTTGACTATCATATCCACGCTGAAGCAGGGAACGCCGGCGGCGTTGCACCTTTACCAGTACCCCCTGTGGGTATAGCGTCAGCACCGTCAAAGATACCCCTGGGGGGTAAGGGGCGGAGGACGGATGAGCGCGAGCCACGGCTACATCGACAACAAGGACGACTACCTCAAGCGGTTACGGCGCATCGAGGGCCAGATCCGTGGCCTGCAGCGGATGGTCGAGCAGGAGCAGTACTGCATCGACATCCTGACGCAGGTGTCGGCGGCGACGAAGGCGCTGCACTCGGTGGCGCTCGGCCTGCTGGACAAGCACATGGCGCACTGCCTTGTGCAGGCGGCGGCAGCCGGCGGCGAGGAGGCCGACCGCAAGGTGCGGGAAGCCTCGGATGCGATCGCCCGCCTGCTCCGTTCCTAGCAGCCCCGACAACGCGATCATGCCTCTGCGGCGCCCGGCGTTCTTCCCGAACCCGGATTCCCGCCGGATCCGGGGTTCCTGCCGGATCCGGGGTTCCTGCCGG
>NZ_CAAAFT010000275.1:1410-4182 GCF_900634765.1 Candidatus Protofrankia californiensis
CGGATCCGGGGTTCCTGCCGGATCCGGGATTCCCGCCGGATCAGCGAAGCCGATCTGGGAGGTCCGGAAGCCGATCCGGGAGGCCTGAGTCCCCGGATCACTGAATGGGCGTATCCGTACGCCGTACCCCTCATGCCAGGCATGCTCTGAAATTGATCATTTTTCGGAAGGGCCGACTGTGACCACGACTACGCACACGTACACCTGCACCGTTGTCGGCATGACCTGCTCGCACTGCGTCAGCTCGGTGAGTACCGAGATCGGTCTGATTCCGGGCGTCAGCGACGTCCGGGTAGATCTTGACAGCGGTGCGGTGACGGTTACCAGCGAACACTCGCTCGAGGAGACGGCGGTCCGTGCCGCCGTGGACGAGGCCGGCTACGAACTGCGCCGGCCGGAAGAGCTGAACGGATCGACGAAGCGGACCGAACAGTAGGAACGGAGGAACAATCGCGATGAGCATGACCGCGGATGCTGCGCAGCCCTCGGGCGTCAGCGAAATCGATCTGTCGATCAGCGGGATGACCTGCGCATCCTGCGCGGCGCGCATCGAGAAACGACTCAACCGGCTCCAAGGCGTAACCGCCACGGTCAACTACGCCACCGAGCAGGCGCATGTCGTCTACCCGGACCGGCTCACCCCAGCCGACCTGGTCACCGAGGTAAACAAGATCGGCTATCGCGCCCGGCCGCCCCAGCAACTCCGGCCGCAACCGGCCGGACGGACCGGGTCGGACCTACCGCTGCGCTCCGTCCGACCGGTTGGCCTGGAGCGGACGGCGAGCCGGGAAGCGGGCGGGACCACCGCGGTGCCGCGGGCGCAGCGCACCGACTCGCAGCGTCCGCGACTGATCGTCTCCGGCATGCTGAGCCTGCCGGTGTTGCTGCTGGCGATGGTGCCCGCGTGGCAGTTCGACAACTGGCAGTGGCTGTCGCTGACGCTGGCGGCCCCGGTCGTGCTGTGGGGCGGTCTGCCATTCCACCGTGCGGCGTGGACGAACCTGCGCCACGGCGCGGCAACCATGGACACGTTGATCTCCATCGGCACACTCGCGGCATTCGGCTGGTCGCTGTACGCCCTGTTCTTCGGTCACGCGGGGATGACGGGCATGACCATGCCCTTCGACCTGCTTGCCGACCGGGGCAGCGGCGCGGACAGCATCTACCTCGAGGTTGCCGCCGTGGTGACGACGCTCATCCTCACCGGCCGTTCCTTCGAGGCGCGCGCCAAACGACGGGCCGGCGCCGCACTGCGGGCCCTGCTGGAGCTGGGCGCCAAGGACGTCGCGATCCTGCGTGACGGCCGGGAGCAGCGGGTCGGCGTGGAACAACTGGCCGTGGGGGACCGCTTCGTGGTGCGGCCAGGCGAGAAGATCGCCACCGACGGGGTCGTCGAGCAGGGTACCTCCGCGGTCGACGCGAGCATGCTCACCGGCGAATCGGTGCCGGTCGAGGTCGGCGCGGGTGACGCGGTCGCCGGCGCCACCTTGAACACCGGTGGCCGGCTGGTGGTCCGGGCGACGCAGGTGGGCGCGGACACCCAGCTCGCGCAGATGGCGAAGCTGGTCGTCGAGGCGCAGAACGGCAAGGCCGCGATCCAGCGGCTCGCCGATCGGGTGTCGTCCGTGTTCGTCCCGATCGTGATCGTCCTCGCGATCACCACCCTTGCGGTGTGGCTCAGCCTCGGCGAGGGGGCGACGGCGGCGTTCACGGCCGCGGTGGCCGTGCTGATCGTCGCCTGTCCGTGCGCGCTCGGCCTGGCGACCCCCACCGCCCTGCTCGTCGGCAGCGGACGCGGCGCCCAGCTCGGCATCCTGATCAAGGGTCCGGAGGTGCTGGAGTCGACCCGGCGGGTGGACACCGTCATCCTGGACAAGACCGGGACGCTGACCACCGGGCGGATGAGCCTCCTAGAGGTCGTCACCACCGCCGACACCGACACCGACGAGGTGCTGCGGCTGGTCGGCGCGGTCGAGGACGCCGGCGAACACCCGATCGCACGGGCGATCGCCCGCGGAGCGCGGGAGCGGGTCGGTGAGCTGCCGAACGTCGAGGACTTCAGCAGCATCAACGGGTTCGGCGTGCAGGGGGTCGTGGGCGGCCACGCGGTCGTCGCCGGTCGCCGCCGGCTGCTGGACCAGCGGTCGCTACGCGTCCCCGACGAGCTCGAGCGCGCGGCCCAGGCTGCCGAGCGGGCCGGCCGGACACCGGTTTTCGCAGGCTGGGACGGCTGTGCCCGTGCGGTGCTCGTCGTCGCCGACACGATCAGACCCACCTCCGCCGACGCGGTCCGCGGGCTACGTGACCTCGGCC
The DNA here is from genome assembly GCF_900634765.1 of Candidatus Protofrankia californiensis. Classification (NCBI taxonomy): domain Bacteria; kingdom Bacillati; phylum Actinomycetota; class Actinomycetes; order Frankiales; family Frankiaceae; genus Protofrankia; species Candidatus Protofrankia californiensis. Next base: position 3,724 of record NZ_CAAAFT010000275.1, read on the forward strand.
TGACACCGATCCTGCTCACCGGCGACAACGCCCGCGCCGCCCGCGCGGTCGCCGCGCAGGCCAGCATCGACGAGGTGATCGCCGAGGCCCTGCCCGCCGACAAGGTCGACGTCATCTCCCGGCTGCAGTCCCAGGGCCGGGTCGTCGCGATGGTCGGGGACGGGGTCAACGACGCTGCCGCGCTCGCCCGCGCCGATCTGGGCCTGGCCGTGGGGACCGGGACGGATGCCGCCATCGAGGCGGGCGACATCACCCTCGTCCGGGGGGAGCTGAGCGCGGCCGTGGACGCCATCCGCCTGTCCCGGCGCACCCTGGCCACCATCAAGGGAAACCTGTTCTGGGCCTTCTCCTACAACATCGTCGCCCTTCCGCTCGCCGCCGCCGGCCTGCTCAACCCCCTGATCGCCGGCGCAGCCATGGCGCTGAGCTCCGTGTTCGTCGTCTCCAACTCGCTACGGC
>NZ_CAAAFT010000276.1:0-6312 GCF_900634765.1 Candidatus Protofrankia californiensis
GCTCGAACTCGGCGCCAAGGACGTCGCGGTCCTGCGGGACGGCGCCGAGGTCCGAATCCCGATCGGCCAGCTGGCCGTCGAAGAGCGGTTCGTCGTCCGGCCCGGCGAACGGATCGCCACCGACGGCACGGTCGAAGAAGGCTCGTCCGCCGTCGACGCCTCGATGCTGACCGGCGAGTCCGTCCCCGTCGAGGTGGCACCGGGCGACGCCGTCACCGGAGCCACGGTGAACGCCGGCGGGCGACTAGTCGTGCGCGCCACCCGGGTCGGCGCCGACACACAGCTGGCCCAGATGGCGAAACTCGTCGAGGACGCCCAGAACGGCAAGGCCGCCGCGCAGCGGCTCGCCGACCGGATCTCCGGTGTGTTCGTGCCGGTCGTCATCGCCCTGGCCGCCGCCACCCTGGCCTTCTGGCTCGGGGCGGGAGCCGGCCCGGCCGCCGCGTTCACCGCCGCGGTCGCCGTCCTCATCATCGCCTGCCCGTGCGCGCTCGGGCTGGCCACGCCGACGGCGCTGCTGGTCGGCACGGGCCGGGGAGCGCAGCTCGGCATCCTCATCAAGGGCCCCGAAGTGCTCGAATCCACCCGCCGCGTCGACACGATCGTGCTCGACAAGACCGGCACCGTCACCACGGGACGGATGAGTCTGGTCGAGATCCACGTCGCCGCCGGCGTCGACGAGACCGAGATGCTACGGCTGGCCGGAGCGTTGGAGAACGCCTCCGAACACCCGATCGCCGCCGCGGTCGCACGCGGCGCCCGCGACCGCGTCGGCGACCTGCCCGACGTCGAGCAGTTCAGCAACGTCGAAGGACTCGGCGTCCAGGGCGTCGTCGACGGGCACGCCGTCCTCGTCGGGCGCGCAGCACTCCTGGAAGAGTGGAGCCAACCCCTGCCGCCCGACCTCGCCACAGCCAAGGCCACCGCCGAGGCGGCCGCCCGGACCGCCGTCTGCGTCGCCTGGGACGGGAAGGCCCGCGCCGTCCTCGTCGTCGCGGACGTCGTGAAACCCACCTCAGCACAAGCCGTCACCCAGCTCCGCCAGCTGGGACTCACCCCCGTGCTGCTCACCGGCGACAACACGACCGTCGCCCGCACGGTCGCGACAGAGATAGGCATCGAAGTCAGCCCTGACACCCTCGTCGCGGAAGTGCTGCCAGCCGACAAGGTCGACGTGGTCAAACGCCTGCAAGCCGAGGGCAAGGTCGTCGCGATGGTCGGCGACGGCGTCAACGACGCCCCCGCCCTCGCACAGGCCGACCTGGGCCTCGCCATGGGCACCGGCACCGACGTCGCGATCGAAGCCAGCGACCTCACCCTGGTACGCGGCGACCTACGGGCCGCGGTCGACGCAATCCGGCTCTCCCGCCGCACCCTGGCAACCATCAAAGGAAACCTGTTCTGGGCGTTCGCCTACAACCTCGCGGCACTACCCCTGGCCGCGGCAGGTCTGCTCAACCCGATGATCGCCGGCGCATCCATGGCATTCAGCTCGGTGTTCGTCGTCGCCAACAGCCTGCGGCTACGTCGGTTCACCGCACAGGTCGACATCCCGCCCGCCACGACAGCGCCCATACCCCGATCCCGCCGAGACGCCGAAAAGAAGACCAGCTGAGGCTGTCGGCCCGAACTCGTAGACAAGGTTCCGGATGCTATGGCAGATCGGGACCGGCTGGGAGCGGGCGATGGAAGCCGAGACGGTCGCGATGGTGGGGTAGGTTGGTTGCGGTCGGCGCAAAACCCCCAGCGGGCACGGCGGGCCGGGTCGCCGCCGCCGGGAACGGTGAACGCTAGGGCCGGTGCCGACGCCGTCGGAGGGGTACCAGCCGGCCAGGCCATTCCCTCGGGTCGGTAGAGGATAGCCTGCCGGGGCGAGATGGCAACCGGGCAGCAATCGAAGCCAGCACTGATTCTTCGGATGTCAACTCGGCAACAAGGTCAATCAACCTGTAAAGTTGGTCAGCTGGGATATCTGCTGCTATCTGTGCTTCGAGGTGGTTCCCTGTTTCCCAGCGTACAACTTCGGCTCCGGCCTCCGCTGCTTTCTTCTCTTCTTTCTCAAGAATGTTATCATGATCTACTACGATCATGATGTCGAAACCAAGCAACGCCAGGCACTCACCTCTCTTCAGAGCCTCCTTGTCACTGCCTCCGTTGCGAACGGCCGTACCTATGACGGCCAGGGGCTCCCGCCCCTTTTGGTCACACTCGGCATCCCATGCCTCGCAGAATGCACGCAGCAGGCCCATCTCGGTTGCGCCTTCAACGACAATAACTCGTGAAGCAAGCATTGCGGACGGCCCCGATCGGACCATTTTTTGCATCGCGCCTGAGTCGAGTCCATCGAGAGTGCTAGGGACAGCTTTAATAGAGGTTATACCTCCGGCATTACGAACCAACGCCAAACTGGAAACGTCGAGCTGCTCAACCACGAGCGGCGAATGCGTCGTCATTATAACCTGAGCACCGCCTACCTTAACTCTGTCGTGCAACAGCCGAACAAGGCGATGGAGACGATGCGGCTCAAGCCCAAGTTCTATTTCATCGATCAGGATGATCGATGCGCCGTCTACTCTCGCATCCTGTATAGCTAGGCTTGTCAGCCGACGGGTACCAAGACCTTGGCGAGTGAGCGGGATTTTATCCTCATGCAGCGTGAGTGCATGGCCGCTCGACATGCTGACCGGATCAATACCTGGACGAAGATTCTCGTAATTGCTCGCGCCGAACTTGAGCGCCCGACTTCCCACCAACGACGCAGCCTCAATCAACTGCGGGTCGTCAAGCCCGAACACAGCTTCTCTTGCCGCGCGCATAGCAGTCGTCGACGCGGACTCCGCTTGACTTGTTCCTCCGGTCAGCGTCGACAAAGCCGAGCCACGTGTCCATCGCATATGTGCGTCCACGCGCTCGTCGACTCGAAACAAGCCGAACACTGCACGGTTAGCCGCCGAAAGACGCTTCGGCTCAAGATCAGAAAACGGCTTGTGGACTTCCCATATAGGCTCAAGGCTTTGATCCGCTGTGAATCGGATCGCTAGAGCCTTTTCGCTTGATTCTTCCGGGTCTGGGAGAACTTCGCCGTCGGCGTTTACGCCACAGACAAAGCCACCAAGTTTGTCGAACGAAAGTAGTTTCTCAGGTACGTCGGAGACGACTACCTCAATTTTGATCGGCTCGCTCAAGTCGCAGTTATGAAAATCAACATCGGTGAGCTCTATCGAGAACCTAGGCGTCAGAGCAAGACTGATGGCGTCGAGAAGCGTCGTTTTGGTGCTGTCGCCGGGGCCGATGAGGCACACCAGGTCGGCGGTCGGCATCCAGATCGCGGACTTGATGCCCCTATAATTGTTGATCTCGAGACGTCTGATTCTCATATATCCTGCTTATGGCTCGCAGCAAGTATTCCCCGTGAGATCACGGTACGCTTCGCTATACTGCCGGACGACCTACTCAACGCACAAGCCTTGCCCAATATCCACAACTACTCAAGAGTAACTTAGCCAACACCGTTGCCCTGCCCAGACGGTTACACACAACCAACGATCAACGCGGTAGCAGCCGAGCCTGTTTGAATATTTGCGGTTTGATGCTTATCATCATTATGATCTACGATGGAATGAATTACAAGACTGTTCAATTTTAAGCGACCATCAGATCGACAAAATTTAAGGAATTTCCTGTGATCAGCTGTCACTGCCACTCCCCCAAAAGGCTTTTCATAGGGCGACAAATGAATCCCGGCTATGTCCACGGTACCTGACGCACATCGCCAGACCACACTGGAATCTCTGACGTATCATGCAGTTTCCCTGTGTAGCCAACCCAATGAAGTATGAGCAGCTCAAGGTAATGACCAAGAAGGCGCCAGGCTTCCACCAGCAGGCCGGGTCGGTCGTAGAGATCTTCAGCGTTCTTCGGATGCATGAGCCGATGGCGTACGGCTGCTACGGCAGCAGGGCCATCATAGGCACCGTTGTTGCCCCCTTCTTGCGCGAACTGCTGCAGTACTGGCAGGTGACTCGGAACCGAAAGCGGAACGGACGCATCGACCAGTACGCCTCTCAGACGGTCAGCTGCGCCCAAACCGCGATCGTACTTCTTCTCGTCCTCGTTTCCCTCAAGCACCTTCCGCTGCCAGCACAGTTGCTCGATCGTCGCGAAGCCAACGGTGATCCGCTGCTCGACGAACCCGCCATGCGTCGATGCGATGTAGCCTTGCAGAATGTGGGTTGCGTTCCGGCCCCATTGACTGTCAAGAAAGCGCCTGCCAACGAGACGAGTGACTTCATCGAGGGACGAGGCCGTGATGTGCCACCAGGGGGTAACTCCGCCAATCGGATCGGCTCGACGAGCCGACCACTCGCGCCATAGCACGTTACCCGAGTTGTTAGTGGCGACCGCCAGGGTTGGCGATGTATATCGGCCGAGCGCGAACGAGATCGCCAGCTGGTATGCGTAGAGAATCGGCTGAACTTCAGTAGCGGTGAAAGACTGGTGGTCAACACGGTTAAGCGTTGCCAAATGGGTTACTGCGTAGCTGTAGCTGTCCTTAAGCTTGGCGAGCACCTCGGGGAGGCCCGGCCTCGGGTCGACCGTCATTTCCCAATCGCCGAGGTGCCACCGCTGGCGCCCGTACCAGCGGCGGCCCGAATCGTCTTGCGTCGCCAATGGTTCACCGCCGCCTATGTCTGGCAGGTTGACCCAGCGGAACTGCACGGATTCGACAGGCTCCTCCGTCAATCCGACCATCCGGCCGCCGTCTAGCCAACCTGAAACTCCCTTGTTGGCCCAGCTTGTCACGTGCGCTTTCTCGATCACGAAGCCCTGATAGCCATCTACCGACTGGAGAGTGAAGGCGAGTTTCCCGTCGCCACCAGCGATGACCTCAGGCAGATCCACTCCAAACTCGGCCCGCCACCGGATGTCCTGCTTCGGCATCCACCGGGCAATGACCTCAAGCTCACACTCCAGCCCGGTCTCCTGTTCAACTGCTTTGCCGTGGTAGAGCACTTCATCGGCGCTCGACGGACTCAAAGTGAGGAGGTTTGGATCGGCGAAGTTGTCTGATAACATATTCACTGGACCCTTTCTTCTTCCGTCTGACCAGCAGCCCCGGCCTGCACAGCATCGATACCACACAGCGCTACCAAATACTCCATAAGCAAAAATGATCCCGACTTGATCTCGTTGTAATCGACATCGACGCCGTCAAAGTCGGGGTCGGTATCGACATCGATGGAACCCCAGAAGATCCCGAGGGAACGGAGGCACCCCAGCGCAGCAACCAGCAGGTCGGTCTTGACCTCGAAGTCAGGATCGATGAGCAGCTTCGGCAACTCGTGGGCAATCTCCTGACGGTGCTGGTGGATCGCTTCGAGTTGTTTCACCTGCCCGGACGTCAGCGCATCCATCTCGACCAGCCACCCGCAGGACGCGCGGTACCGACTCTTCGGGTTGCGGCTCAAGACGTCGCGCTGGTAGTGCTCCTCGTCGTAGAGATCCTTGAATCCACACCAGAAGAAACCACGGACTTTGTCAACGATCTCCGATTTGATCAGTTCATACGCTGACAGGAAGCACCCGGCCCGGATCAGGGTCGTACCGACGGTCTCCGGCGCGAGCTTCTGACGGAGGCGCTCCTCGTGGGTGGTCATGGTCAGCACAGACTGCACGAGTCGACGGTGGTGCTCAATCGAGTTTCTGCAACTACCTCCGGAGGGCACCATTTGAGGTAGGCCGCCTCCCCTTCCAACGCACACCAGTCTTCGGAAACACCAACCGTCGAAGTGCACACCAATGGTTGACGGTGTACCAGCAAAAGAGATCACCAGTTCGGGTCGAGGCTGAGCACCGCGTCGCGATCCGCTATCCATCGGTCGAACTCATCCATCGTCGTGAAGATCGGCTGGCCGCCGAAAGCCCGTGTCACCTCGGCGAGTTCGCCCAGCGCCCGCGCCGGATCGGCGGTTGCCAGGGTGGCCTGCACCCGCCCGATCTGTGGCAGCACGATCTCGGCGACATAGGCGTTGCGCTCGCGTCCCAGCGCCTCGGCCGCGTCGCGAAGCAACGCGGCGGTGGCGGCGCTTGTCATGAGCTCACGCTCCAGGACCCGGATCTGGGGCTCGTCGACGCCGTCGGCCCGGGCCGCCACGATCGCGACCTGCAGCCCCTGGACGACCAATGTGCCGACAACCTGGCCGACAAGGCCTCCCACGAGCGCACCAACCACCGGTATCGGGATGACGGTCTGCCCGACGGCGCCGCAGGCCCAGGCGAAACCGGCGGTAGTCGTGGCCGTGGCGCTGCGGG
>NZ_CAAAFT010000277.1:0-2087 GCF_900634765.1 Candidatus Protofrankia californiensis
CTCCAAACCCACATCGAACAGTACCGAACCCGCCCCCAACCAGCCCAGAACAAATACGGCGAAGCCGCCATCGACCTCGCCGCCGGCCACCACGGCGAACCCGACCTCCCCGGCACCTTCGTCGACTACGAACTCGCCCCCCGCGAATACGAACTCAGCGTCGCCCAAACCGTCCTCCGCGTCCACAGCCGCGTCGCCGACCTCTACAACGAACCGATCAACCAACTCGAACAGCAACTCCGACTCACCATCGAAGCCCTCCGCGAACGCCAGGAACACGAACTCATCAACAACCGGAACTTCGGCCTCCTCCACAACGCCGACCTCAAACAACGCATCCACACCCGCACCGGCCCACCCACCCCCGACGACCTCGACGAACTGCTCTCGCGACGGCGAAAGTCCCAATATTTCCTAGCTCATCCCCGGGCGATCGCCGCGTTCGGCCGGGAGGCCAACCGCCGGGGTCTCTACCCGCCGAGCGTCGACATCGCCGGCCACGCGGTGCCCGCCTGGCGCGGCGTCCCCATCCTGCCCAGCAACAAAATTCCCATCACGAGCACCAACACCACGTCCATCCTCGTGCTGCGTACCGGTGAGGAGGACCAGGGTGTCATCGGCCTGCACCACGCCGGTATCCCCGACGAGGTCCAACCCAGCCTGAACGTCCGCTTCATGGGCATCAGCGAAAAAGCGATCATCTCCTACCTCGTCAGCGCCTACTACTCCGTCGCCGTCCTCGTCCCCGACGCCCTCGGCATCCTCGAAAACGTCGAGATCGGACACTGACAGGCACCAGCCCACCGACACCGAGGTGCCGTGTATGCGGTCGCGGCGCCTCGGTGTCCCACACCGTGGCCACCGGCGTACGTCACGGCAGCGCCAGCGTGCGTCACGGCACAGCGCACGGTCTCAGCCGGCGGCGACGGTACGGCGGACGCCTTCGTCGAGCGGGGTGGGTTTCCAGCCGAGTTCGCGTTGTGCCCTGGCCGAGTCGGGGACGGCATTCCACAGCAGGAACTGGAGCTGACCTCGCGCCATCAGCGGTGGCCGGTGGGTCACCCGTGCGAGTGCCTCACCGGCCGCGGCCACTGCCGTTGCGACGCCGGCCGGCATGGTCACCACCGGGGCTCGGCCGCGCCCGGTGACCGAAACCACCGTCCGTGCAAGCTGCATCAGCGTCGCGTGCTCGTCGCAGAAGATGTAGCGCTGTCCGGGGCGACCCAGCTCCGCCGCGAGCAGGTGACCCTGCGCCAGACCCTCGGTGAAGACGACTCCGAACCCGCCCGGCGGTGCGGTGGGAAGCAGCCCGCGTAGCACCAGCCCGAAGAGCGTCTCCAGCGACGCGCTGCCAGCCGGGCCGGGTCCGTAGACCGTGGCGGGGTTGGCAAACACGATCTCCATGTCGCCGGACGCGTCGAGCACCGCACGCTCCGCTCGTTGTTTCGATCGTTCGTAGGCCGTGCGCTTGGGTGCGACGGCAAGCCTGGTCTCGTCGAACCGGCCGCCGGGTGGCGCGTCGAACACGTCGATCGTGCTCGTGTGCACCATCCGCCGCACCCCGGCCGCCGCGGCGGCCCGGGCAAGGTTCGCCGACCCGTCAGCATTGACCCCCCCGAACAGCGACTCGTCTCGCAGCCACTGCTCCGGCAGCCCCATCGCGTTGAAGACGAGATCGCAGCGGTCCACCGCAGGCTCCAACGAGGACGGGTCCGTGACGTCACCGGTCACGAGCTCGAGATCGTGCGGGAGGACAGCCTTGGCTCTGGCCGTGTCACGGACGAGCACGCGCACCTCGTGACCGGCCAGACGGGCGGCCCGGGCGACCGCGTTGCCGACCTTGCCGGTGCCACCGGTGACCAGCACCCTCACCCGGCCGACTCTACGACTACCGCTGTACGACCGCCCTCCGGAAGGCCGCTCGGGCGACGACCGCGCCACCCGAGCACCCGGCCGGAACACCCGGAACAGCGTCCTGGCGGCCCGTACCGGTTACGGACGCGTTCGCGGCGGCCATTAAGTCGTGCCAGGCTAAAGGATCGGAGGCAGCGCGATCATATTTTTCTCGCGCTGCCGGCGACTGGATC
>NZ_CAAAFT010000278.1:0-8913 GCF_900634765.1 Candidatus Protofrankia californiensis
TCTGCGACGTACTGCCCGCGCTCAACGGCTGGCCCGGCCCGGCCGGCCTCGCCGCCCCCCATCTGCTGGTCAACGACATCCGGGCCGCCCTGGCCGAGGAGGCCGCCGACATAGGTGACGCCCGGACCGCCGTGGTGATGCTCTCCGGCACCGCCGTCGGCTCCGCGTACCGCCACCAGGGTCGGGTGGTGCGGGGCGGCCGGGGCTGGGCCGGCGAGGTCGGCAGCATGCCGGTACCCACCCCGCGGGGCGTACGCCGGCTCGACGAACTGGCCGGCGGCGCCTCGATCGTCCAGGCCGCCGGTCTGCCCCCGGCCCAGGTGCGCGCGGCGCTCGCCGCCGGAAACCCCGCCATCCGGGGCGTCGTCGAGGCAGCCGGGGACGCCTTCGGGCTGGCCATGGCCACCCTGCTGAACATCCTCAATCCCGACGTCCTCCGGGTGGGTGGCGGCACTCTCAACTACCCCGGTTACTGGAACGCCGCCCTGGTCACCGCCCGTGCCCGCACCCTCCCCGAGCTCTGGGCCGCCTGCACCGTGGCCCGCATCCAGGTTCCGGACCTGGTGGTGGCCCGAGGCGCCGCCCGGCTGGCCGCAGCCTCAGCCGCGGGCGCCCCCTGGCCCGCCCAGTACCTCTAGCCCTGATCTTTCGCGCGCTTAGTGACAACCGGTACCGAACAACAACCGGTACCGGACACCCTCCGAGGAATGCACGGCTGACCAGGCAGTCCTCCTCATCCCGTACCGTTCGGGAGCGGCAGGCTGTTCCCCGCACGGGCCGCGCACGACTACTGCGATACTTCGACAGATCCTCTCTGGAGATCCGTGCCGGTTACGGATGCGTTCGCGGTGGCCGTCGAGCCGTGCCAGGCTAGGAGGAGCCAGGCTGAAAGGACCATGGCAACGCGGTCATGTTTTCCCGCGCTGCCAGAGATCCAGATCCCACTGGGGGCTGTCTGCTGGGAAAGGTGGCGACCGATCATGATCCACACCAAGAGGTGGACAGTCGATGTGCTCCTGACCGAGGATGACGGGCACACCCGCGCGGAGGCGGCGCTGCGCCCGGGACCGCGTTCGGACTCCGAACGCGAGCTGCGGGGCGTCGGACACGCGCGGCGGCACCCCACCGACACCGAGGTTCCCGAGATCGGTGATGAGGTCTCAGCCTCCCGCGCGCTGTCCGAACTGGCCCACAGACTCCTCGACGCCGCGGCGGGCGACATCGAGGCGATCACACACCAGACGGCCCACCTGCGCATGCCACAGCACCATCAAGGCGTTCGTCCGTGATTCGTCCGTGACCGGCGCCGGCCCAGCAAACCCGCAACGATGGGAACGGTGCGGCCCCCGGTCCGTGGTCGACCGGGGGCCGCGAAGGGGCCGCGAACGGATCCGCCGTTACGGCTTCACGGCCACGTCGGACACCACGGTCCCGGCCGGGAACTGCCCGATCGGATTGGCGTGCCCGGTGAGCAGGTTGACCGAGTACAGACCGTACTGGCCCGCGACCGACAGCGTCGCGAACCCGATGGAATCGACGGAGACGCCAGTGTTGTCGAGCGAGCTGTAGATGTCGAAGCCGGCGTTCAGGTCCGCGTTCACGCCGAGGTTGCCGGTCGCCACGAGGACGCCGGTGTTCGGCGGCGACTGGATCGCCAGCTGGTCGAGATTGGTGTCGATGTCGAACAGCGTGGTACCGGTCGTGAGGCTGGTGTCGTTGTTGGTGTAGGCGATGCCGGTGACACCGAGGGCGGAAAGCGCAGTGTCCACGGTTGTCGCGTGGGCCACGACGTCGTGGCGCAGGTTCAAGCCCGAGTCACTGACAACGCGCAGCAGGCCGTTGACAGGATTGAAGTCGACGCCGAAGGCGACGAAACCGGCCGGCGGAGCGCCCAGGTTGGAAACCGCGGTGGCCGCCCCGGTGGAGGTGTCCAGCGTGTAGACACCACCGCCGTTGCCCACGCCGTAAAGCAGTCCGTCCTGGGGCCGGTAGTCGATCCCGACGAGCGAGGTGTCGAGACCGATAAGTCCGGTGACGGGCACAGCCGGTCTTGCGCGTTCCGGGGATCGGGTGGAGAACGAGACCAGGCTGCTGCCGCTGGCCGTCAGGGCGACCGCCGGCAGGTTGGGCGTCCTGGTGTTCGTGCCGGACGAGCCGGCGACGGCCGCCTGCCCGGACAGCAGCGGCACGGCCCCCAGGGTACCTGCCACCACAGCGGCGGTGAATGCCGCTTTCAGCTTTCTGCGCACAGTTACTCCTTCGATCATGCACCGGCGCGGTGCTGAGGGACACGCCGCCTCAACAGCGGCGAGATGGCCGGTTAACGACTTTCCGCAGTTGACCGACCACGATACGAAGTAGACACGTAGAGCAACCACAAGTCAACCATGTGTCAACAAGGACGCTACAAACAGTGACTTCACCCAGAGCACGGGCAACAGGGACAGCAACTCCGCCACCGCCGCACCCCGGACGCGGGCGTATCGCACGGCGTGTCGATCAATAAGGAACATGTCGGTCAGGTGACGTGTCGCGAGGGCCTTCCCCGGGCCCCGCCCCGCGGAGCCGCCGCGGGCGGGTCCTACTCCCAGCCGAGCTCGGCAAGCCGCCGGTCATCGATGCCGAAATGATGGGCCACCTCGTGGATGACGGTCACCCGCACCTGCTCCACGACCTGCGCCTCGGTCTCGCTCATGTCGCAGATCGACTTTCGGTAGATCGTGATCCGGTCGGGCAGCACCCCGCTGTACCGATCGCCTCGTTCCGTGAGCGGCACACCCTCGTAGAGCCCGAGAAGTCCCGGCAGAGGTGGCTCGTCCTCGACGAGGATCGCGATGTTGCACATCTGACGACCGAGCTCCGGCGGCAGGCTGTCCAGCGCATCGGCCACCAGAGCCTCGAACCGGTCTCTGGACACCTCGACCACGTCGGTGAACCTCCTGTCGAACCCGAAACCGCCGATCGGCACCGTCTCACCCGTCTTGGCGTCGACCGGCGCAGGCAGAGACCGTCGCCCGCCCCCGCAGCCGGGCAACCAGCACGGGAACAACCAGGCACGGGAACATTGTCCGCACTCCCCTGCTTCTAATAACGTAATCATGTAAGCAACACGGGGAGGTCGGGATGCAGGATCCGCTCGATGCCTACTCGCAGGTGGTCATCCGGGTCGCCGCAACCGTCTCCCCCGCTGTCGCGAGCCTGCGGGTACGGACGCCGCGCGGCGAGGGAGCCGGATCCGCCGTGGTCTTCACCGACGACGGCTTCCTGCTCACCTCGGCCCACGTCGTCGACAGTGGATCGGGGCGCGCGGAAAGGCCCGGTATGGGCGGCGTGGTGGGCACGGCCGAGTTCGCCGACGGCACCCACACCGACGTGGACGTGATCGGCGCCGATCCGCTCTCCGACCTCGCGGTTCTGCGCGCCCGCGGCAGCACGCCACCACCGGCGGCACTCGGTGATGCCGCCACGCTCGCCGTTGGTCAGCTTGTCGTCGCGGTGGGAAATCCCTTGGGCCTGACCGGCAGTGTCACCGCGGGAGTCGTCAGCGCGCTCGGCCGGTCGCTTCCCACCCGGGCCGGCACCACCGTCCGCGTCATCGACGAAGTGATCCAGACGGACGCGGCGCTCAACCCGGGTAACTCCGGAGGTGCGCTGGTCACCGCTGACTGCCACGTCGTCGGCGTGAACACCGCCGTCGCCGGGATCGGGCTCGGGCTCGCCGTCCCGGTCAACGCCACCACCCGTCGCATTCTCGCCGCGCTCATGCGTGACGGCCGGGTGCGACGCGCCTATCTGGGGGTTGCCAGCACCGGGGCGCCGCTGCCACCGCATCTGGCCGAACGGTTCGGCCGGCGACACGGCGTGCGACTGGCCGAGGTCGTCGTGAACAGCCCAGCCGGTCGCGCCGGCCTGTTCGCCGACGACCTGGTGCTCTCCGTCGCCGGGCAGCCGGTCGCCACCCCCGGGGACCTGCAGCGACTGATGACCGAGGAGACCATCGGACGTCCGCTCGAGCTGACCGTGTGGCGGCGCGGCGCACTCGTCGACGTCATCGTCGTCCCCCAGGAACTGGCGCTCACCTAAGTCGACCGTAGTCGCCGTTGTAAAGATTCGTGTGAATTCCGAGCAGGCCGGCCAGTAACAGCGCCGCCAACGCATAGACCATGGTTATCCGAGGGCCGATGAGAATGGCGGCGAGCATCGGGCTGACGACCGTCAGCGTAAGAACTACATACCTCCCGTGACCGGCCAGACGTAGAGCGACCACGGCCATGAGCACCAACAGCGGGGCGAGGCGAGGCACCCAGCCTGTTGATCGTAGCCGCGGCATACTCGCTCGTCTTCCACCGGGGAACCGAGCGAAACCTGCCGGCACACAGTGTGCCCGTTGTCCGTCTGCTCCGGCCCGGCTGACCGACCGGTCAGCCGGGCCGGAGCAGACGACGGGTCGGCCACGGACAACGGAATTGTCAATTCCACATTTTCAATCACATATTGTCAATCACACGAAACCGTCAGCCGCACGGGAACAGCCGGGCGTGAGTGCGTGCGCCGACTATACCGTCAACTGCAAGTACGTGCTGTCGCTGGTATTCCTTCACCACCCTGGTGGTCTGCGGGCCGAATTTCCCGTCGACGGCAAGAGAATATCCGAGGTCGGCCAACCGTCGCTGTATCCTGACGACCTCGGTACGCAGGCGACTTCCGTTTCTTATGGCCACACCGGACTGACCACCGGACGATGGGGCCGAACAGTCCCTGTTGGTGTAGTGGATCCCGGTGACAGGCGGGACCGGAGTGCTCGGTCGTGATACCCGTGTGGTCGTCGGGCGGGTGCTCACAGCGGCCGCGGCAGCATTCCCCCGCGTCAGATAGCGGCGGTAGGAACCGTTGGTGTAGGCACCCCACGCACGCACACCCTGGCTTTCACACACCTTCTTCGCCGCCCACGCGTTGGTGGCCGGATCGAACAGGTTCCGGCCCGCCAGCCAGCTCGCGTGGGCCCGCACGTTGATCTGCCAGAGTCCGCGGGAGTCCTCGCCGCGCGGGTTACGCGCTTTGGCGTTGCCACCGGACTCCGCGAGAGCCACCGCCACCCAGGTGCTCAGCGGCACCCCCTGGCAGCTGGGCAGTCCCGCGTTCATGCCGACACGGGCGATGGTCGCGTCGGGAACGATGGCGGAAGCGGACGCCGGACTCGCGCCGGCCGGGGCCGCAGTCAGCATCATTCCAGCCGCTGTTCCGATGAGCCCAACAGTGGTTGCTAATGCGGCGCCGGTGCACCGACTCTGCTTCCTATGTTTTCCTTTGGCCATACTCAGACATCTCACCTAAAGGTATCGTTGAAGCGGCCCGTACTGTTTCTTCCGGTAGCGGTACCGGTACACCGTTTCCAGCGTCGAGCACGCCGTCACCAGGGTCGTCCAGCCTTGTTCCGGACGACGGGCAGGCACCGTTCAGGCCAACTGTTCAGGCCAACTTTTCAGGCCATGCGAACCATTCGTTCAGGCCATTATTTCGGGCCATGCGAACCGAAGGTGACGTGCTTTCTCGACGTCCGCTACAGGACTCGTTCGGGGCTCAGGAAATGGCTGCCGGATACCGACAGAAAAACAACTCACGGCGTTACCGGTTCGCAATTCCCTGCGTTACCGGTTCGGGGTGACAAAATGCCCGGGACTGCTCACCCGGGGCAGCGGTCTCACCTGATACGACCTACCAGGTAGTTGTTGGTGTAGACCTTCTGGAGCCTGACCACGGCTCCGCTGTGCGGGGCGGCCCACATCATTCCGTTCCCCGCGTAGATCCCCACGTGATGGATACTTCCCGGCCGACCGAAAAAGATGAGGTCACCGGGCTGCTTGGCACTCTTCGGTATTTTCTGGGAGGCACCGTACTGGGCATTGGACACCCGCGGAATACTGCGGCCGAGCTGTTTGTAGACGTAGCGGACGAGGCCGGAGCAGTCGAATGCCCGCGGGCCCTCGGCGCCCCACACATACGGCTTGCCAGCCTGCTTCGACGCCAGATAGACGACCTTCGCCCCGAAGCTGCTGGAGGACGTCGAAAAACTCACCGGTTGCGCCGACACCGCCCCCGTGGCGGCAGCCGGCGACGAGGTCGCCGACCAGGTGGCCGGAGTGATCGTGAAGGTGGCCGGTCGGACACCGGCCACAGTGGTCGTGGCGGCGTCGGCCCAGCCTGCCCCGTTGACCCCGTTGGCCCCGTTGGCCCCGTTGGCCTCCAGCCCCCGGTCGTTCGCCCAGGCCGGGGCGGCCAGACCGGAGAGGGCCACGGTTCCGGTGGCCGCGGCGGCAACCGCCGTACGTGCCGATATCCGGCCAAGGGTGGACCGGGTCGTCCGCGCGCGATGACGACCCCGCCTGGGATGTTTTACGGCAGCCGAACCTGAATTCACCTGATATGCAGGCAACGATGATCCTTCCCATACGCCTGCGAGGTTAGCTGTCGGGTTCGGGCCGGGAAGCCCGGTCGGCGCGCGGGAACGCGCAGCCGACTTCACCCCAAGGACGGCGCCGCGGTGGCGACATCCGGCGGAAGGTGGGTCCCCCGCTTCTGTCCTGGCGATTACTAGTTGGAGACGCCGGACCATGGACAGAACTCGGCGTGTGGTCCGGTGCCGTTGAGAGCTCGGCCAACGTAGCGAACTACTTTCGGTAGTCGCAAGTAGCAGTTTTCTCGGCATGTCGGCGCAAAATGCTTACCCTGCGTATCATTTGCACAAGCCGTCTCAGGGCAGCTGCCAGGACGACACCGGTGAGCCGCAGCGTGGCGGGGCTGCGCACCATTGCCGGAGTCCTCCGGTGCGTATCGTGAAGCACCCGGCGCAGACCGGCAACGACATTTTTCTCTGCCACCGTGTTCCTCTGCCACCGTGCGATCCGGTCCCGCGCGGGCCCGCGTCCACGGATATCCGTCCACGGGGTATCCCGCCTCCCCCGGCGGGCAGCTTCAGGATCCCGGCAGGGCGGGCGCCGGTGGGCCGTTGCGGCCGGAACACCCATATGGATCGAGATCAATACAGATCAAAAGCGAAAATATGAAACCGCGGTATCCATCGGCTTACCTACCGGCGTGCCCGTCTGCGGACGAGCAGACGGGCGAGCACGCGGATACAGCATTACGAATCAACCCGTGCGCACAGCGTGGTCAGTAGCGCACGTGGATCACCGCGAAGCGGGAGATCACCGCCTTCGCCGGTACCAGCGCCGTTCGAACCGATCAGGATTCGACCCAGCCACGCGCCTGTGCGAGGCTGGTAAGCCGCTGCCGTATCTGGTGTATTTGACTGCCGGTCAGGGTCGGTACCGATTCGATAAGCGTCTCTGTCAGCAGGTGCCGGAACTCCCCGATAGTGAGGACGTCGCACATCTCGTCGTCGTCAGTACCCGAGCGCCCGACGTTCGTGCTTTCGGAATGCGACAGCAACGGGCGGGCCGGAACCCGACGGACAAGGCGGACAACCGACGCCTTCGGGCCCCTGTCGCTTTCCTCCGCCTCGAACTCCACCAGCGTTCCGGGCTGGAACAGGTGTTTCTCATCCTGAAGATCGTTCGCGTGTATGAAAATATCGTCGCCACCGGCATCGGGCGCTATAAAACCGTAGCCACGAATTCCGTCGAAACGCAAAATCCTACCAGTACCCACCACGTCTACCCCTGTAGAGAACCTCTGTGCCAGCTTAGCTCCAACACCCCCCAACCATGAGGTTTACTCACACTCCCAGTTGCGCATGGTCAGGTCAAGCCGACACGCGAACCACAACAATGATCGACAAGAAGTGATCGAGGAAACGCCCGGAGCCGGCCAGGGGCGACTCGTCAACCATCTGACCGGCTCCCAGCGCGGCGTGCCCCGGTGGCCGGCAGGCCACCGGAAACGCGATCATGCTTTTCGCGCTCGTGGCCCTGAGATCTACGCCGGATCGCGGAACGTGTGGACGGCGGCAAGGCACTGCTTGGCGACGCTGACGACCGCCTGCGAAGTGAACCCGAACTTGGTCTGCAACGCCCGTAGCGGGGCGGACGCGCCGAAGGTCTGCATACCGATGATCGCCCCGTCGGTGCCCGCGTACCGTTCCCATCCGAGCGTGGAGGCCTGTTCGACCACGACGCGCGCGCGGACCGACGGTGGCAGCACCTGGTCGCGGTACTGCGCGGGTTGCCGGTCGAACAGCTCCCAGCACGGCAGACTGACCACGCGGGCGCGCACACCCTGCGCGGTCAGCTCCTCGTAGGCGGCCAGGGCCAGGTGCACCTCACTGCCGGTGCCGATCAGGATCATCTCGGGATCGCCGTCGGGGGCATCGGCGAGGACGTAGCCCCCACGGGCAAGCCCGGACGCGGCAGCGTAACGGGTCCGGTCCAGCGTCGGCAACGCCTGCCGGCTCAGGATGAGCGCGGCCGGCTCCCGCCGCAGACCCATGACGACCCGCCACGCCTGCGCAACCTCGTTGGCGTCGCAGGGACGGATCACCAGCAGGCCGGGGATGGCCCGCAGCGAGGCGAGTTGCTCGACCGGCTGGTGCGTCGGCCCGTCCTCCCCGACCCCGATGGAGTCATGGGTGAACACGTGGATGACGGGGAGCTCCATCAGCGCGGACAGTCGCAGGGCGCCCCGGGCGAAGTCGGAGAAGATCAGAAAGGTCGACCACAACGGCCGCACCTTGCACAGGGACAGCCCGTTGGCCACCGCGGCCGAGGCGTGCTCGCGGACGCCGAAGTGCAGGTTGCGCCCGCCCGGCTCGCCGGCCTGGAAGTCCCCGGCGCCGTCGAAGGTCAGTCGCGTCTTCGTGGACGGAGCAAGATCGGAAGAACCGCCGACCAGCCAGGGCACGTTGGCGGCGACGGCGTTGAGGACCCGGCCGGAGGAGTCCCGCGTGGCCAGGCCCTT
>NZ_CAAAFT010000278.1:8948-12557 GCF_900634765.1 Candidatus Protofrankia californiensis
GTCGGGATACGAGCTGCGGTAGCGGTCGAACAGGGCCAGCCACGTATCCCGCTCGGCCCGGCCCCGCTTTCCGACACCGGCGGCGAAATGCTCGTACACCCCCTCAGGGACGAGGAAGTGCGCGTCCTGCGGCCAGCCGTAGAACCGCTTCGTCGCCCGGATCTCCTCCTCCCCCAGCGGCTCCCCGTGCGCCGCGGCCGTGCCCTGTTTGGTGGGGGCGCCGAACGCGATACGGCTGTCGACGATGACGAGGGTCGGGCGGTGCTGTTCGCGGCGGAACGTCTCGAACGCACGGCCCAGCGTCGTCCGGTCGTTCGCGTCGCCGACGCGGGCGACGTTCCACCCGTAGGCGATGAACCGGGTGGCCACGTCCTCGGTGAACGCCAGGTCGGTGCTGCCCTCGATGCTGATGTGGTTGTTGTCGTAGATCCAGCACAGGTTGGCCAGCCGCAGATGACCGGCCAACGACGCCGCCTCGGCCGCGATCCCCTCCATGAGATCACCATCACCGCACAGTGCGTACACGTCGTAGTCGAACATGTCGAAGCCGGGCCGGTTGAACCGCGCCCCCATCCAGCGTGCGGCGATGGCCATGCCCACCGATGTCGCCGCACCCGTGCCCAGCGGCCCCGTGGTCGCCTCCACCCCCGACGTCCAGCGGTACTCCGGATGGCCGGGGCACTTCCCGTCCAGCTGCCGGAACCGTCTGATGTCATCGAGGGTGACCGACAGCTGCCCGAGTGTCTCGTAGGCGGGGTTGACCGCCTTGACCCGGGCCAGGTGCAGCATCGCGTACAGCAACGTCGACGCGTGCCCCGCCGACAGCACGAAACGGTCACGGTTGGGCCAGATGGGATCGTCGGGGTCGAACCGCAGGAACTCCTGCCACAGGGTGTAGGTCACCGGCGCCATGGCCATCGGGGTGCCCGGATGCCCGGACGCGGCGGCCTGCACGGCGTCCATACACAGTGTGCGGATCGTCGCGACGCACAGGTCGTCCGCGTCGGTGATGGTCGGCTGCTCGGTGAACGTCATGTACATCCTTTGTCAACATAGGACGCCCACAACGTTTGTCGCAGGCGCTCGAGGTCCAGTAGCCGCGCCGGGGCCGCGACGCAGCTCGATCGTCTCCGCCGTCAGCTCCCGAACCGGGCGAGCCGACCATCCGCTGCGGTCAGGAACTGCTTCTGCGACCAGCTCGACAACCTAGATCGTATCCGGCGGTCACGGACCCTTGCCGGACGTCGAGGCCTTGCAACCGCCGCTGTGGCCTTGCTCCCAGTTTCAGCGAGGGCCTGTGGTCTCAGCGGGAGCCTGCACATCGCGCGGACGGGCACCGTCAGCGTGCGTCCCCGCCGTCCCCGCCATTCGCCCGTTCCGGCCGATCCGGCCGGTCGGCAAGGCCACCGAAGGCGGCGAGTCCCCCGAACGCCCTGGTCAGGTCGCTGGGGACGATCCACACCTTGTTCGCGTCACCTTCGGCGATGCGCGGCAGGATCTGCAGGTACTGGTAGGCGAGGAGCTTCTGGTCGGGGTTACCGTCATGGATCGCCCGGAACACCGTGGCGATGGCCTCGGCCTCGCCCTGCGCGGAGAGGATCTTCGCTTCCCGCTCACCCTCGGCCCGCAGGATCGCGGCCTGTTTCGCGCCCTCGGCGCGCAGGATCTCACTCTGTTTGACGCCCTCCGCCGACAGGATCGCCGCCCGGCGGTCCCGCTCGGCGCGCATCTGCTTCTCCATCGAGTCCTGGATCGACGGCGGCGGCTCGATGGCCTTGAGCTCCACCCGGTTGACCCGGATGCCCCACTTGCCGGTCGCCTCGTCGAGCACACCGCGCAACCTGGTGTTGATCTCATCGCGGGACGTCAGGGTCTGCTCGAGGTTCAAACTGCCGATCACGTTGCGCAACGTCGTGACGGTGAGCTGCTCGATCGCGCTGATGACGTCAGCGATCTCGTAGGTGGACGCGCGCGGATCGGTGACCTGGAAGTAGATCACCGTGTCGATGCCCACGACGAGGTTGTCCTCGGTGATCACCGGACGGGGTGGGAACGTCACCACCTGCTCGCGCAGGTCGACGCGTTCCCGGATCCGGTCCACGACGGGGATGACGATGGCAAGGCCGGGGGTGAGGGTCCGGTGGTAACGGCCCAGCCGCTCGACCACGATCGCCCGGGCCTGCGGAACGACCCGCACCGCTCGGGCCAGGAACACCACCAGCACCAGCACGACAACCGCGGTGGCGATCAGCCCGGCCATCAACGCCTCCCGGTCTCGGCCCGCTACACCTGCGCGGGGTGGACGACGGCCGTGGCGCCGTCGATGCGTAGCACGCGCACGCTCGTGCCCGGCTCGAGGATCTGACCGTCGATCGTCGCGCGGGCCGACCACACCTCGCCCCGGATCCTGACGCGGCCGTCCCCGTTGACAGGTTCCAGCACGACACCGGTCATACCGATCAGCGCGTCGGTGCCGGTCGCGACGTCCGGCGACTGGTGCAGGTGACGGCGCGCAACCGGCCGCAACCCGAGCAGCAGCGCACCGGAGGTGACGACGAACGCGACGAGCTGGGCGAGGAGACCACCGCCGACCCCGGCGACGACGCACGCCGTGAGCGCCGCGAGCGCGGTCATCCCAAGGAGGAGGGAAAGCGTGAGCATTTCGCCCACACCGAGAATCCCAGCGATCACCAACCACCACAGCCACGGCGGCATGACTGCCATGGTAGCCGCAGCATGACCTCAGGTGTGAGAGCGGACGTCCGGCTCCGGCGTCCCGCTTCGGCGTCTCGTTCCCGACGCCTGCGTTCTCGGCGTGTGACGGCAGTCGCATCCAATCGGGCTCCGCTGGTGTGAGCACCGCGTGCCGTGGACAGAACGGACAGCAACCTGTCGTGTGAAGGAGCGGTGATGACGGACTTCCTGATCGATGTGACGACCCTGCGGGAACACGCCCGCGAGGAGATCGACAAAGGTCCGGTGACGGACGCCTACGGCGCCGATCTGCACCGGGTCCTCGACGTGTGCAACCAGGCGTTGGCCACCGAGCTGGTGTGCGTCCTGCGGTACAAGCGGCACTACTTCACCGCGCAGGGCCTCGCCTCCGCCCAGGTGGCTCCCGAGTTCGCCGAACACGCGGCGGACGAGCAGGCCCACGCCGACCGGATAGCCGCCCGCATCACGCAGCTCGGCGGCGAACCCGACTTCAACCCGCAGACGCTGACCACGCGCTCCCACTCCCAGTACGACGCCAGCCACAGCCTGCTGGAAATGGTACGGGAGGATCTCGTCGCGGAACGCATCGCGATCGCCTCCTACACGGAGGTCATCAACTGGCTCGGCGATAATGATCCGACCACCCGCCGCATGTTCGAGGGAATTCTGGAACAGGAGGAGGAACACGCCGACGACCTGCGCAACTTCCTACAGAAAATGGACCCGTGAGAGTCCCGGGTCGCTTCGCTCGCGGGGCAGCCCAATTCCTCACCCAAGGTGGAGGAGCCTAGTCGACGTAGTCGACGTCGTTCACGGACAGGTGTGCCCACACTCCGGCCAACAGGGTGGAGGCGAGCGCCGCAGGGTCGCCGTCCGCCCTGGCGATCACCAGTG
>NZ_CAAAFT010000278.1:12901-16577 GCF_900634765.1 Candidatus Protofrankia californiensis
AGCCGTCGCACCGGCCGCACCATCCCCCGATGCTTCCAATGGCTCACTCATGGTCCGACATGCGAGGGATCTCGCCTGTCGCCTACCGGACTGTCCGGCGGGATCGGACAGCCGGAATGCACGGCGGAATGCACGGCTGGGCAGATGCTGCCAGCTGTGCGGTCCGGTGGGTGCACGGGTTGTCGGACTCCGACCGGAGCAAGGCCTCCCCTGATGACGGCACGCACGTGACGACGAGCCCACGACAGCTCCATGCCCTCGTGGAGACCTCACGCGGGCATCCTTCACACAGGCGGACCTTCACACAGGCATGGACACCGTCTGCGGCATCAGGCTCCGGCACCGGGCGGATATGCACCCGCAGCCCCGGAAACGGCGACCGACGCGCGCGACAGCGCGTCCGCCGCCTGGGACAGCGCGCTGTGGGAAAGGTTCGCGGCAGCGCTGGATATGCTCTCGACGCTGTTCTCGCCCGCACCGGTATTCGCACCGGCACCGGTATTCGCACCGGCACCGAAACCGGTGGTGCCGGTGTCCGCGACAGTGCCGGTACTGGCGTTGGTCGCGAAGGAAATGGCGTTCGTGGCACCGGAGAGAGCACCGATGGAAAGACCCGCGGCAGCGCGGAAAATCTCGGTGACGCTCGTGTCGACACCGGTCTCGGCACCGGTCTCGGCACTGGTTTCGGCACCGGCGGGGAAGGAGAAGGACGCGCTGGCAGGAGCCGCACCGAGAAGCGTGGCGAGCGCCCCGGTAGCGGTGAGGACCCCGGCACGGCGCAGGGCTCTGGCGGTCATGCTTGCCCCCAGCAGATATCCGTAGTGTCGATCTATCTCCTGAAAAGTAGACCGTCGGCCGGGGCCGAGAGGCCCAGGAGCCGCCACTGTGGTGATGATCTCTGCCCCCGGGAGCTGGGCCTGCGGCCTCCAGCGGCCGCAGGACTTCCGGCCTCCCGGACCTCCCGGATCCGACAGGAAAGCCGGACTCGAGAAACATGATCGCACCACCTTCGGCTCTCTCGGCAGCGCCCGCGCCGTACTCGCGCCGCGCGCACAGCTCGTCGATCGGGGTCCGGGGACTGTCGTACCTGCCCACCTACCGTGATGGCACGGACATTCAATTAGGTGAGGTTTACTTGTTCTTCTGATACCTTCCCCTAGGCGAACAGTGGCTATACGGCTATAGCGGAGGTATCGGACGTGTGGGCCGACCTTGTCCCGAACCTGCTCATCGGGTTACGCGAGGGTTTCGAGGCAAGTCTGATCGTTGCGATCCTGGTCGCCACGCTCGTGCGCGCCGACCAGCGCGCCCGCCTTCCCCAGGTCTGGACGGGGGTACTCGCCGCCGTCGCGCTCTCGGCGAGCTTCGGTGCGGTCCTCACCTTCGCGGCCGCCTCGATGTCGACCGCGGCCCAGGAGGCGTTCAGCGGCGTGCTGAGCCTGGTGGCGGTCGGCTTCGTCACCGCGATGGTCTTCTGGATGCGGCGGTCGGCGCGGGCCCTGTCCGGTGAGATCAAGGGCAGGGTCACGGCCGCGCTGGCGCTCGGGCCGGGCGTGTTGATCCTCACCGCGTTCCTGGCGGTTGCCCGGGAGGGTCTGGAGACCTCCCTGTTCGTCTGGACGACCACCCGAGGCGCGGACGAGTCGGTCGGACCGCTGGTCGGCGCCACCGCCGGGATCGCTCTTGCCGCCGCCGCGTGCTTCGCCATGTATCGCCAGACTCTGAAGATCGACCTGACGAGGTTCTTCACGATCACCGGCATCGGGCTGATCGTGATTGCGGCCGGCGTCACCGGTTACGGCCTGCACGACCTGCAAGAAAGCGACCTCCTACCGGGTAACGAGACCACGGCGTTCGACCTGACCGCCACCGTCGACCCGAGCGCCTGGTACTCCAGGCTCACCGAAGGCATCCTCAACCTCACCCCGCGGATGACCGTGCTCCAGGTCGTCGGCTACCTCGCCTATCTGGTCCCGGTGCTGGCGCTGTTCGTCCGGGGTGCCCGCCCCGCCGCCCCGGCCGGCCAGACGCCGCCGAGCGTCTCGACAGTCGAGGCAGTCGAGGCGGCGGCGGCGGGAGAGGCCGCGGCGGAGGCGGAGCTAGGGCCGGTCCCGGGCGAGCCGGTGCCCGGCGGGGCGGGGCGGGCACCTCGGGCAGTACCCCGCTGGGTACTTCCGGTGACCCTGGTCGCGGTGCCGGCCATCGCCGCCGGCACCGCGATCCTCGCGCTCGGCCCGTCCGACGACGTCCGCGGGACAACGATCGAAGTGGCCGCCGGCTCCTGCGCCGCCGGCTGGGACGCGCCGCAACCCGGCCGGCAGACCTTCACCGTCCGTAACACCGGCGGCCAGAGTGCGGAGGTCCGCCTCATCGACCCCGCGAGCGGGGCGATCCATGCCGAGATCGAGTTGCTCGCACCGGGCACCAGCCGGGACCTGTCGGCGACCGTCGGCGGCGGCACCTACGCCTGGCAGTGCCTGCCCGACAGCGACCCGCCCATCGTCTCGGCGAGCCGGCAGGTGGCCGGCTCGAGCGCCGGCGGCCAGGCGATCATCCCGGTGACGGAGGAGATCATAAGCGCGCCGGTGGACGCCTACCGGGCGTTCGTCACCGCCGGCCTGGTCACGTTGCAGCGCAACACTGACACGGTGCGCGCGGACGTGGAGGCCGGCGACCTCGACGCGGCCCGCCGCGACTGGCTCACGGCCCATCTCGACTACGAACGCCTCGGCGCCGCGTACGGCACGTTCGGCGACTTCGACGCCGCGATCAACGGGCGGCCCGACGGCCTGCCCGGCGGCGTCGCCGACGAGGACTTCACCGGCTTCCACCGCATCGAGTACGGGCTGTGGCACGGCGAGAGCGCGGACTCGCTCAAGCCGCTGGCGGCACGGCTGGCCACCGACGTCACCGAGCTGGGCAAGGCTTTCCCGACCCAGGAGTTCGATCCGAACGACCTGGCCCTGCGCACCCACGAAATCCTCGAGAACACCCTGCAGTTCCAGCTCACCGGCTCCGCCGACCAGGGCAGTGGCAGCGTGCTGGCCACCGCGAGCGCGAACACCGACGGCACCCGCGAGCTTCTCGAAATCATTTCTCCCCTGCTCACGACACGGGCACCGGACGCGCTGGCGGCGGCCGAGCGCCGCCTGGACGCCTTCGCGACGCTACTGCGCCAGATCGGCAACCCGGCCGGAACCTGGATCGCCCCCGACCGTCTCCCCCTCGCCGACCGGCAGCGGTTGAACGGCAGTCTCGGGGGGCTGCTGGAGACCCTCGCGCCCATCCCCGACGTCTTGGAGATCAGAAGCACCGGATGAACCGGATGGACTGGACGAACCGGCCCGACCTCCCCTACCGCGACCGCGACACCCCCGACCTTCCGGAGCACCGCCGATGACCGAAACGCCCGAATCATCCGAGCCGTCCAAGGCCTCGGCATCGCTCGAGGCCTCTGGGGCGTCCGCGCCCTCGGGGCGCCAGCAGCAGGCGGAGCGCAGCAGCCGGGCGACCCCCCTGCGCCGCGCCGGCCTGCCCGGCGCCGTGCTCGGACGCAGGTCCTTCCTTGCCGGGGCGTTGGCCACGGGCGCCGCCGCGGGTGCCGGGGGCACGGCACTGGCGGCCACCGCCGGTGACGACCAGGACGGCAAGAACGGCAAGGACCCGGGCCAGACGG
>NZ_CAAAFT010000278.1:16602-19900 GCF_900634765.1 Candidatus Protofrankia californiensis
CGGGGCCCACCAGGCCGGGATCCTCACGCCACCACCGGCGGCGGCGATGTTCGCCTCCTTCGACGTGATCGCTACGGACCGCGCCGGGCTGGCCGAGCTGCTCACAGAAATCACCGAACGTGCACGTTTCCTGACCGCCGGCGGCATCCCGGTCGACCTCGGCACGACTGCCCCGCCGTCCGACAGCGGTATCGTCGGGCCCACGGTGTCCCCCGACGCGCTGACCGTCACCGTTGGGGTGGGCGCGTCCCTGTTCGACAGCCGGTTCGGCCTGGCCGACCGCAAGCCGCGGCGACTCACCCCGATGCGCACGTTCCCCAACGACGCCCTGGACCCGGCGCACTGTCATGGCGACCTCAGTCTGCAACTGTGTGCTCACAACCGCGACACGGTGCTGCACGCGCTGCGAGACATCGCCCGCCACACCCGCGGCGGCATGCAGCTGCGCTGGCGCGTCGACGGCTTCCAGAACCCGCCCCGGCCGTCAGGAGCCCAGCGCAACCTGCTCGGCTTCAAAGACGGCACCGCCAACCCGGACGTTACCGACGCCGCCGAGATGGACCG
Source organism: Candidatus Protofrankia californiensis (assembly GCF_900634765.1). Taxonomy (NCBI): domain Bacteria; kingdom Bacillati; phylum Actinomycetota; class Actinomycetes; order Frankiales; family Frankiaceae; genus Protofrankia; species Candidatus Protofrankia californiensis. The sequence continues at coordinate 17,167 of NZ_CAAAFT010000278.1, forward strand.
GCTGGTCTGGGTGCACGCCGACGACGAGCCCGCGTGGGCCGAAGGTGGCTCCTACCAGGTCATCCGTACCATCCGCATGCTGGTGGAGTTCTGGGACCGGGTTTCGCTCAACGAGCAGGAGACGATGATCGGCCGGCGCCGGGACACCGGAGCCCCACTGGACGGCACCGCGGAGACCGACATACCGGACTACGCCCACGACCCCGAGGGCAACGTCATCCCGCTCGACGCGCACATCCGGCTGTCCAATCCCCGCACGCCGGCTACGGACAGCTCCCGCATCCTGCGTCGCGGCTACAACTACGACCGTGGCATCGACGGCAACGGCAACCTGGACATGGGCCTGGTCTTCTGCTGCTACCAGCAGGACGTGGCCCGGCAGTTCGAGGTGACGCAGACCCGGCTCATCGACGAGCCGCTGGTCGACTACATCAGCCCTACCGGCGGCGGTTACTTCTTCGTCCTGCCGGGTGTCCGGGACTCCTCCGACCACCTCGGCCGCACCCTGCTCGCCTGACCTGACCTCATAGGTGCGGGCCTGAACCCGGCGCATCGAGCGCAGCACTCATAATCCGCCGGTCGTGGGTTCGAGCCCCACCCGCCCCACCCCTTTTTTGATCATGCTTCTGACCTGCGTGAATGCGGTTCGCGATCTATCGCTTGAGATCCAGCGCTGTGGAACGGTGCTGGTCAGGGCCTCGCGAGTTGGTTCGAGCCCCGGCTGGACGACCATGTTGCCGCCATACGAACCGCCTCCGCCTCGTCGAGGTGCTCGGTCGGCGGCTTCGGCGACGAGACCTGCCGTCGCCACCATCAGCGGCTGGGTCAGCACCGAGGACGTGTAGGGCAACCTGTTCGCCGATGGCCCGGACAGCGAGGAAGGAGACAGCCGCGTCTCCACACCATCCGCGATCATCGTGGCCGCGGGTGGCTCGGTGTCTCGCGTGAGCCGACAGAACCGTGGGCCGGCAGGACAATGCACGTGGCCCTGGCCACTTCAGGTCCGTGGTTTCCTTGGCGGACATCCCCGATTCGGTGGAGATCATGGTTGACACGTCCCGCGCGCGGCTGTTCGGCAACCTCGACGAACTGGCGGTTGCCTCGCGGCTGGTGGTGGACCGCCCGGCCGGCAGCAGGCACCCGCGGGTGTCGGAGGCGGTGTATCCCGTCGACTACGGCTGCCTGGACGGCACCGTGGCCGCGGACGGTGACGGTGTGGATGTCTTCTGCGGCAGTGCCGTCGGTGCTGGCGTGGTGGGATTTTTCGTGACGGCGGATTTGGGCAAGCGTGATGTGGAGGTCAAGGTTCTGATCGACTGCACCGCCGAGGAGATCGACCGGGTACGGCGGCTGCTTGATGATGTCCTGGGGATCGGGGGCCTGCTCGTGCGGCGGAACCTGGAGACCGCCACTGGCCCGCACGGCCCGGCGGCTGGCGAGAAGCCGGGTGCGCAGATGTGGCGGCAGCGGAGACAATGAGATGCCTGGTGCAGGACGGGATGCCTTGAGGGGGATCGTAGAGCCGTGCCCGGTCGCGATCTTTCTCGACGATTCTACGAGCAGGCGGTTCGGCCGCTGATCGCGGACGTGCCTCACGCTGCCGCGTTGCTCGGTGAGGGCTCCGAGGTACTCGGCTTCGACGACGAGGTCTCCACGGACCACGACTTCGGCCCCCGTGTGCAACTGTTCGTCCCGCCAGGTCTCGACACCACGCCGATCGACGTCGCCCTGGAGAGGCTGCCGGCTCGGTTCGACGGGTTCCCGGTTGTCTTCCCCGATAGCGATCGACACGACGGCCGGCCACACCATCAGATGGAGATGACCACTGCGCGGGCGTTCTTCGTCGACCGGCTCGGCGTCGACCCCGCCTGCGGGATGGATCTGGCGGACTGGCTGCTGGCCCCGACGCAGATCCTGGCCAGTCTCACCGGCGGCGTGGTCCTGCACGACCCGTTCGATCTGCTCACCACGCGGCGTCGGGCGCTGGCCTGGTACCCCGACGATGTCTGGCGCTATGTCCTGGCCGCCGGCTGGCTTCGGGTCAGCCAGGAGGAACCGTTCATCGGCCGTACCGGCGGCCGCGGCGACGACCTCGGCTCACGCATGCTTGCCGCCCGCGTGGCCCGCGACCTCGTCCGGATCGGCTTTCTTCTCGAACGTCGCTGGGCCCCGTACAGCAAGTGGCTGATGACCGCGTTCGCGCACCTGACTCTCGCCGGCCAGATCGGTGAGCACCTGCACCGCGCGCTCAGCGCGGCGCGGTGGCGGGAACGCGAAGCGGCACTGTGTGCCGCGGCCAGTCATCTCGCCGCCGTCACGAACCGGCTTGGTCTGGCCGAGCCCGTCGACCCGGCACCGCGCCGCTTTCATTCCCGGGACATCCAGGTACTCGGTGCTGAACGCCTCACCCGTGCCCTGACCGATGCGATCAGCGATCCGCGGCTGCGAGCCCTGCTCACCCGGCTCGGACATCGGCCCGACGGCCCGCTCGGCCATCTTCCCGGCGCGATCGACCAGGCGATCGACAGCGTCGAGATCCCCGCCCGCCCGCACCGCCGCCGCGACTACGCGCCGGCGCTTGGACTCCGGGCGTGAATCTCGCGGCAAGCTGCCCGCGGAGGATCGAGCAACTCGATGGCGCGGGGCTGGGACGGATGGCCCAAGCCGACAGTCCCGCAGCGGGGACACCCACCGGTCGCGTGACGATGCGTCCGCCCACGCGGCCGGGCGGGCG
>NZ_CAAAFT010000278.1:20075-21386 GCF_900634765.1 Candidatus Protofrankia californiensis
CACCGGTCGCGTGACGATGCGTCCGCCCACGCGGCCGGGCGGGCGCGTGGGCGGCCTCACGACACTGGCCGTGCCGGCAGGGGTTGAGGTCCCGGCGCAACGGTAATAACGTGGTCGTTATCATGGTTGCATGCCCTGGGACGTCGTGGTCCACCCCGATGCAGCCGACGAGTTGGCCAAGATCCCTGCAGGCGAGCGCGCGGCGATCGACAACGCCCTCGACAAGCTGCGAGAACGCGGCACGGATCTACCGTTCCCGCACACCAGTGCCGTCGTGGACGCCGACCACCTGTGGGAGCTACGTCCCCGAGGTGGCGACAGCCCATGGCGGGCGTTCTACCGGCGGATGGGGGCAAAGCTCGTCGTCGTCGGCGCCATCGGACACCACGACAAGCGGAAGTACAAGCGGGCAGTCGCCGTGGCCGTGGAACGGCTCAACGACCTGAAGGAGGACTGATGAAGCTGTCGGAGCTCAAGACCCTCGACCAGGTCATCGAAGAGCACCGCCAGGACCCGGAGTTCCGCGAGGAGTGGGACGCGCTGGCGTTCTCCCGGAAGGTCGCCAACCAGGTGATCGCCTACCGGGTCGAACACGGTCTCACGCAGCGGGCCCTCGCCGAGCAGGTCGGCCTCAAGCAGCCCGCTGTTGCGCGCTTGGAGATTGCCGAGACGCAGCCACGGCTCGAAACGCTGGCGAAGCTCAGCAAGGCCACCGGTCTGACCTTTGACCTTCACGTCGCCAACGGAGCGGTCGAGATCGTTCAGGTCGCCTGAGGTTGGGCAAGCGAAGGAACGCTGACTGCTCGCCGGGTACCATAACCCCGCCCGGTGCGCCCACGAAGACCGGGCGGGTGGCGTTGGATCGCGCGGGACGGCGGCGGAGGACCTGGTCCGCGCCCGACAGTGACCCGTACGACGCGGGGGCCAGAACCGGTCACGCCCTACCTGCGATCACCTCGGAGCCAGCGAGGTCGCTCGTGAGCGAGATCGCGTCGGTCTGCTCGACCCCCAAGGTGCAGTGCCACGAGACGGACACGTCGATCGATGAAGAATGTGTCGGGCATTTCGTCACCGGAGGGCATTCCCGATCCCTGTTCGGGCATCCGGAACCGCCAAGCCAACGGAACGCCTGTTCGATTCGGTAGATGATGTAGTGGTCGGCGCGGTCACTGGGCATCGTTCCTGGTCAGGGCCCGGGTAGCGACCGGCCGGACGGTGATTTCAGGGCCAGCAACCAAGATTGATCGGTTCGGATGCTGGTACACATGGTCCACCACGCAGCGTAACGATGTCTCTTACCTGGGCAAATAG
>NZ_CAAAFT010000279.1:0-3463 GCF_900634765.1 Candidatus Protofrankia californiensis
GTCACCTCCCACACCCGCACCGTGCGGTCGCCGCTGGCGGTGGCGAGCAGGAGCCGGCCGTCCCCACCGGTCGCCCACGCCACCGAGACGACCGGGCCGGTGTGGCCGGTGAGGGTGTGCAGGGTCCGGCCGGTGGTCGGATCCCACACCCGTGCTGTGCCGTCCCAGCTGGCGGTGGAGAGGAGGAGCCGGCCGTCCCCGCCGGTCGCCCACGCCACCGAGACGACCGCGTCGGTGTGGCCGGTGAGGGTGTGCAGGGTGTGGCCGCTGGTCGGATCCCACACCCGTGCTGTGCCGTCCCAGCTGCCGGTGGCAAGCAGGAGCCGGCCGTCCCCACCGGTCGCCCACGCCACCGACCAGACCCGGCCGGTGTGGCCGGTGAGGGTGCGCAGGGTCCGGCCGGTGGCCGGATCCCACACCCGCACCGTCCGGTCGACGCTGCCGGTGGCGAGCAGCAGCCGGCCGTCCCCACCGGTCGCCCACGCCACCGACCAGACCGGGTCGGTGTGGCCAGTGAGGGTGTGCAGGGTCCGGCCGCTGCTCGGATCCCACACCCGCACCGTGGCGTCGTTGCTGGCGGTGGCGAGCAGGAGCCGGCCGTCCCCACCGGTCACCCACGCCACCGAGTAGACCCCGCCGGTGTGGCCGGTCAGGGTGTGCAGGGTCCGGCCGGCCAGCGGATCCCACACCCGCACCGTGGCGTCACTGCTGCCACTGGCCAGCAGCAGCCGACCGTCCCCACCGGTCGTCCACGCCACCGACCCGACCGTGTTGGTGTGGCCGGTCAGGGTATGCAGGGTCCGGCCGGCCAGGGGATCCCACACCCGCACCGTGTTGTCGAGACTGCCGGTGGCCAGCAGCAGCCGACCGTCCCTGTCCGTCACCCACGCCACCGACCCGACCGCGCCGCTGTGGCCGGTCAGAGTGGCACGTTCACGTGCGGTCACGACCGGCGGACCGGCCGACCAGACCGGCCAGGCGCCGTCAGACAGGTGCGGAACCCCCGCGGGATCACCCGTGCGGCCCACGCTGCGGGCATGCGCAACCGCCCAGGCGCGCAATGCGGCGTCCACAGCCGGGACGGCGCTCACCTGGGTCGCCGAACCGTTCCCCCGTCGCTCGTCCACACCGCCCCCGTCACCCGCCGGCGCCGTCCTGCAACGATCAGCGTAACCCCGGCACATGTGGATCGGTCTGGCCGCCTACGGCTGTCCGTGACCGGCTGCCCCACGCCCGTGACACGCTCGTCACCGCCTCGCCCGTACTCAGCCCAACGCATGCTCAGCCCAGGGCGGTGAGCACAGTGGCATACAGCTGGGACGTCAGGCGGGCAGCGTCTTCACCTCGTAGGCCGACAGTCGGCCGTCCGCGGTGACCAACGGGATGTCCAGTGCCTGCGCCTGCGCGACCAGGAGCCGATCGAAGGAATCCCGGTGATGGTCCGGCAGCTCCGCCACGCGCAGCACGTGATTATGCTCGACCGCCAGCGGAGTCATGCCCGTACGCCGCATCCGGTCCGGCACGTAACTACGCGGCGGTTCGGGAAGAAGCAGCTTGCCCAACCGGTATTTGATCAAGATTTCCCAACCGCTGGCGGCGGACAGCAGGATCTCGTTCGTGGCATCGGCCAGCAGGTCGCGGGTGTCCTCGCGCAGGCGTCGCGGCTCGGCAAGCAACCAGAGCCATGCCTGCGTGTCGAGCAGGTAACGGCTCACCGGTAGAAGCTGTCCTCGACGTCGTCGGGCAGCGGGGCATCGAAGTCGTCGGGGACGGTGAACCGCCCCTCGTCGAAACCGATCTCGCGTACATTCCGGGGAGCAAATGGGATAATCCTGGCCACCGGTTTGCCATTACGCAGGCTGTCAACCTCCTGGCCTCCAGCCACAGCGCGCAGAAGCTCGGACAACCGCGTCTTCGCCTCATGCACGCCGACCTGGATAGCAGGCTTGGTCACGGACTCAGCCTACTGCACCGACCACCGGTCGGCGATCAGCCGGATCAGGGGCAAGGGGACCAGCCACCGCCGTCCGTCGAAACAGTAGGTGGATTCCGTTGTTATAGCAGCGGTTTCCACCTACTGTTTCCGTATCCGTAGGTGGATTTCGTCGTTGTAGCAGCGGTTTCCACCTACGCTTTGGTTCTGGTGCAGGGAGGATGGCCTCGCCCGGGGCACCGCAAATTGTCAGGACGGTTCTCCGGCAGGCCGATCATCGACCTGGGCTTCACCGCTTCACCCCGCCCGAAACACCCGACCCCGCCCTGGCCGTTCACAGGCCGAGTTCTCGGGCGATGAGGATCTTCTGGACTTCGCTGGTGCCCTCGCCGATCTCCAGGATCTTCGCATCCCGCCAGTGGCGGGCGACGGGATACTCGTTCATGAAACCGTAGCCACCGTAAATCTGGGTCGCCTCCCGGGCGTTGGTGACCGCGGCATCCGAGGCGAACAGTTTCGCCATCGCCGCCTCCTTCTTGAACGACCGCCCGGCGAGCATTTTCGCGGCCGCGTCGTAATAGGCGGTGCGGGCGACGTACGCCCGCGCCTCCATGTCAGCAATCTTGAAGGCGATGGCCTGGTTCTGCCCGATCGGACGGCCGAACGCCTCCCGCTCCCGGGCGTATTTCACGCTCTCGTCCACGCATCCCTGCGCCAGGCCCACCGCCAGCGCGGAGATGGCGATGCGGCCCTCGTCCAGGATCTGGAGGAAGTTGGCATAGCCGCGTCCCCGTTCGCCGAGCAGGTTCTCCTCCGGCACCCGGACGTCGTCGAAGGTCAGCGGATGGGTGTCCGACGCGTGCCAGCCGACCTTCGAGTAGGCCGGTCCGGCCGTGAAGCCCGGTGTGGGCACCGGCACCAGAATGGACGAGATCTCCTTGCCGCCGGACGCGGTCCGCCCGGTGACCGCGGTGACCGTGACCAGTCGGGTGATGTCCGTACCCGAGTTGGTGATGAACGCCTTCGAGCCGTTGACGACCCACTGACCGTCCTCGAGCCGGGCGGTGGTGCGGGTGCCGCCGGCGTCGCTGCCCGCGCCGGGCTCGGTGAGCCCGAAGGCCCCGAGCGCCTGGCCACCGGCCAGCAGCGGCAGCCACTGCTGCTTCTGCGCCTCGCTGCCGAAGCGGTGGATCGGCATGGCGCCGAGCCCGACCGCGGCCTCCAGGGTGATGGCCACGCTGGAGTCCACCCGCGCAAGCTCCTCGATCGCCAGGCACAGGGCGAAGTAGTCCGCGCCCTGCCCGCCGTAGGACTCGGGGAACGGCAGCCCGAACAGGCCCATCTCCGCCATCCCCGCGACGACCTGGTAGGGGAAGGTCCTCGCCTCGTCGTACGCGGCGGCCACCGGCGCCACCACCTCCCGGGCGAACGCCTCCACCGTCTTGCGCAGGGACTCCTGCTCCTCGGTCAATCGGGTGTCAGGCATCCGAAACCCTCCTCTGTACCGGCCCTCGGCTCCACGGTCCTCGG
>NZ_CAAAFT010000279.1:3568-4088 GCF_900634765.1 Candidatus Protofrankia californiensis
GCCGGTTTCACCGGGTTTTCCCGGCCGGCGGGTCCACGGGTTCGACCACCGCGAGCAGCCGGTCGAAAGCGACCTGATCCCCGGTACGGACGATGACGTCCTTGACCAGGCCGGCGTGCGGGGCCGCCACCACGTGCTCCATCTTCATCCCGCGGCCAGCGGAGACAGCGCAAGAAAGGGGCTGCCGCGGTCGAGCAGCCCGTCCACCCGGTCCCGGGGCAGCAGCTTCCCCCAGGCAACATGGCGACGCCGCGACTGTGCCGGACCACCCAACGCGGCCTGCGCCAACCGCCCGCGCAACTGCCCGACCAGAGCACGATGACCAGCCGCGTTACGCTGGGCCCCGTCCCCGCCGGCGTCCCGGCGGGTCGTCAGCGTCGGTGTGTCCAAGGCGGCCCCTCGCAGGCTGGGATCAGCTCCGAGGTTAACGCCTGGCACCGCTGATCCACGGATCCCAGGCCGCTGACCGGCGCCAGGTCCGGATCCGGATCCGGATCCGGATCCGGGTGCAGGTTCGGCC
>NZ_CAAAFT010000279.1:4615-5597 GCF_900634765.1 Candidatus Protofrankia californiensis
GCCGCTGACCGGCGCCAGGTCCGGATCCGGATCCGGATCCGGGTGCAGGTTCGGCCTGAGCCCGGGAAAGGCGTTCTCACGCCGGGATGACCCCGTTGCCGGAAAAGACGCTGATGTCAGATCCAGTCCTTGGCAGCTCTCGGCACGAGGCCGTCGCCGGTTCGCAGTTTCACCCGTGGTCGGTCCTGGGCACCCAGACAGGGACACCGCCGCGGAGCGGACCGCCGACAAGGAAGGGACAGCCACGATGAGTAAGGCCGACGAAGAGCGCGCCCAGGCCGCACGGCTTCCACAGGACGACGTCGTGGGCATTCTGCTGGAGCAGCACGCCCGCATCCGTGATCTGTTCGCGGACGTGAAGACCGCGGAGGGTGAGCACAAGCAGCAGGCGTTCGACGAGCTGCGGGCGCTGCTCGCGGTGCACGAGACCGGGGAGGAGATGGTCCTGCGGCCGGTCACGCGGGACGTGGCCGGGGCCGAGGTGTCCGAGGCGCGCAACCACGAGGAGGAGGCGGCCAACCGCGTGCTGGCCGAACTGGAGAAGATGGACGTCGGCAGCGCGGAGTTCGACACCCGGCTCGCGCAGTTCGAGATGGCCGTGCTGGAGCACGCCGAGCACGAGGAGCAGGAGGAATTCCCCACCCTGCACCCGGCACGCGCCGAGGAACAGCTCCAGCGCATGGGCCGGCGGCTCCGGACGGCCGAGAAGATCGCCCCGACCCATCCCCACCCCGCGATAGCCGGCTCCACGACGGCCCAGTGGGCGGTCGGCCCCTTCGCGTCGCTTGTCGACCGGGTGAAGGACGCGGTCAAGTAACCACCGTCAAGTAACCACCGTGCCGTGTCCGTCCAGGCCGCGGGACGAGGTGCGCCGGCTGGTTCGAACACGCCTGGTTCGAACGCGACTGGGCCGAACGCGACTGGGCCGGAGGCGACTGGGCCGGAGGCGACTGGGCCGGAGGCGAGTGGTTCGGCAGCCGCG
>NZ_CAAAFT010000280.1:0-2418 GCF_900634765.1 Candidatus Protofrankia californiensis
GGGGTGGCTTCGCCGCGGTCCGTGGGGTGGACCTCGCGGTACGCCGCGGCGAGCTGTTCGCGCTGCTCGGGACCAACGGTGCCGGGAAGACCTCGACCGTGGAGGTGCTCGAGGGCCTCGCGCCGCCCACCTCCGGGTCCGTGCGCGTACTCGGTAGTGATCCCTACCGTGCGCGGCGTTTCGTCCGGCCACGAATCGGGATCATGCTGCAGGAGAGCGGCCTGCCGTCCGGTCTCACCGTCGCCGAGGCCGCCCGGATGTGGGCCGGGACGCTGACCTTGCCGCGACCGGTCGAGGAGGCGCTGGAGCTGGTGAGCCTCCGCCACCGCGCCAGCGCCGAGATCAAGCAGCTCTCCGGCGGGGAACGCCGCTGCCTCGAACTCGCACTGGCGATCAATGGCCGCGCCCGCGATGACGGTCCTCTTTCTGCGACCCGGTGAGACGGTCGACAACGGCCACGATCTCAGCGCCGCAGCGGTGGTCGCGACCTCGCTGACCGCGTTCGCCCTCCTCTTCGTCGTGTACTACAACCTCGTGACCGCCCTGGTAGCCCGGCGTGAGGAGCTCGTCCTCAAGCGACTGCGCAGCGGTGAGATCACCGACGTGGAGATCCTCGTCGGGACGGCGCTGCCGGCTGTCGCGATCGGCTGGGCGCAAACCACGGTGGGGTTCGTCGCCGCGATCGCCGCGCTGGACATGGCCATGCCCGTGAACGTCCTGCTCGTGATCGCCGCGATCCCCCTCGGCACGGTCGTGTTCGTCCTGCTGGCCACGGCGAGCACCGCCGTGACACGTACCGTCGAGATGGCGCAGGTGACGACGTTGCCCGTGCTGCTCGCGCCGCTGGCCCTCAGCGGCCTGCCCTTCCCCCTCACCAGGCTGCCGAACCGTGGGAAGAGCTCGCCCACCTGATGCCGCTGACGCCGGTGATCGACCTGCTGCGTCTCGGTCTGACCGGGACGACCTCGGACGGGTCGGCCCTGAGACTGGGCGCCTGTTTCGTGGCGGCGCTGCCACCGTTGCTGGTACTGACCGGTTGGATCGCCGCGGGGGTGTGGGCGACGCGACGGTGGTTCCGCTGGGAACCGAGGCGCTGAACCGTTGCGGGACGACCGTTGTGACACGACCGTTGTGACACGACCGTTGTGACACGCTGACCCCATGGTGCCGGTCTCGCGCTGGTGGACCGAGCGGAACAGTACCGAGCGTCTCGACCTCTACTGCCGTTGGTCGGTGTACGCGCTGTCCGCCTCGGAGCCGCTGGTGGCCCTCGCTCTCGCCAACTCCCGGACGCAGGTACGTCCGCCCGGCCTGATCGTGTTCCTGACAGTGGTGCTGCTTCACATGGTCGTCTGCATCGCGCTGCTGCGCTCCGGACTGGCCGGATTCCGGGAAGGGCGTCGTCCGAACCTCCGGACGATCCCGGTCCCGGTCGCGGTTGCGGTCGCCCTGACCGTCGCGTGCCTACTCGCCGGCTGGGCTGCCTTCCCGGACTTCACCCACCCCGCTCCCGACGAACTGGGAGCCAGCCTCCTGACGACAATGATCGTCTTCGGCGCCCTGGCGGTGGCGCTGACTCCCCTGCTCAGTGGTCTCGCGCTGCTGGTCGTGGTGCTGCTGAGCGCCGCCACAACCCTGCTCTGGGGCGCAGGCACCGGCTTGGCCGGGCTGGGCGAACGGCTGGCAGGGCTCGGCGGCCGAGTAGCCACGCAGAGGCTTCGCAATGGCCGCTTCCTCGTCGAGGCATCGCTTCCGGCCGTCCAGGAAGCTCCCCCGGCGACAGCGAAGTCGACCTCATGATCCGGCTCCTGCTCGCGGACGACGAGAACCTCATCCGCTACGCGCTGGCGGCACTGCTCGCGATGGAAGACGACATCGAGGTCGTGGCGCAGGCCGCGTCCGGCGACGAGGCGCTGGCGATGGCCCGGCTGCACCGTCCCGACGTGGCCGTGCTCGACCTGCAGATGCCCGGCGTCGACGGGATCGCGGTCACGGACCAGCTACGCACCGAACTACCCGGGTGCGCAAGCCTCATCGTGACCAGCCACGGACGCCCCGGACATCTCAAACGGGCCCTCGCCGCGGGCGCCCGTGGCTTCCTGCCGAAGACCGTGTCGGCGCAGGTCCTCGCCGACGTCATCCGTACCGTCCACCGAGGCGGGCGGTACGTCGATCAGAACTCGCCGCCGAGGCCATCAGCGCCGGAGACAGCCCGCTGACGCCGCGAGAGGCTGACGTCCTCACCCTCGCAGCCGGCGGCTCTCCGCTCGAAGAGATCGCCAAACGCGCGGCGCTCTCCCTGGGGACGGTACGCAACTACCTGTCCTCGGCCACCGCCAAGCTCGGCGCCGCCAACCGCCATGAGGCCGTGCACCTCGCCCGCTCCCAGGGCTGGATCTGAACAGACTCGGCAGTTCC
>NZ_CAAAFT010000281.1:0-3469 GCF_900634765.1 Candidatus Protofrankia californiensis
GCCGTCGACAACGAGCGCGACCCGCTGTGACCGGGGTTCGGACAGCCCGAGCCTGCCGTCCTCCCAGGTCAGGCGCTGGCTGCGCACCACAATGTGGTCGCCGTCGCGGTGGTCGCCGTCGCGCGCCATTACCCGTCCCCACCGGATCCGGCAGCTGTCCAGCACGTGCAGTGGCTGGGCGGAGTGCGGCGAGTCCAGCAGCCGGGACCACGGATAGACCCCGAGGACGTGGAAGCAGTGGTTCGGCGCGGCCTCGTCAAGGATCTCCGGGGTGAGGTGCTTCCAGTACTGCCCGGCCTGCGGGGTGATCCTGGCCAGCAGCGCCGCGCCGAACTCGCGTGGATCGACCGCGTCCGACACACCGCCACCGAGCCAGTACGCCTCGACCACCCGGCGGTCGAGCGGGTCGTCGATGCCGGCGAGCCGGGCCAGGATCTGCAGATACGGCCAGGCTCCGTGGAAGCCACGGGCCAGCGACCGGGGATCGCCCGCCATGACCCCGGTAGCGCCGTACTCCAGCAGCGTCTGTGAATCAGCCGGGCCGCAGTAACCGAGCTTGTTCGGCGCATAGGCGTAACGGGCGAACAGCCGTGCCCCCTCCCCCTCCGCCTGGGTCACCTGAGGGCCAAAGGCACCGCGATCATATTCTTTTCGCGCTGCCGGAGGCCCAAACTCCCGGGTCATCTGAGAGCCATCCGTCCGAAATTGTAGTAGGCCGCGCAGGCCCCCTCCGAGGAGACCATGCATGTGCCGATCGGGGTCTGCGGCGTGCAGGCGGTGCCGAACACCTTGCATTCCCACGGCTTGATGACACCCTTGAGGACCTCCCCGCACTGGCATGCCTTGGGGTCGGCGACCCGGATGCCGGGCATGTCGAACCGCTGCTCGGCGTCGAACTGCGCGAAGTCGTCGTTGAGCTTGAGTGCGCTCTGCGAGATGAAGCCCAGCCCACGCCATTCGAAATGGGGCCGTAGTTCGAACACACGCGCCATCAGTGCCAGTGCCTGAGGATTACCCTCTTCCCGCACCACACGGCCGTACTGGTTCTCGACCTCGCAGCGTCCCTGCCGGATCTGTCTGAGCAGCATCGCGACCCCGGCGAGAATGTCCAGCGGCTCGAAACCGGCTACCACAATCGGTTTGCCGTGGACCTCGGGGACGAAGCGATACGGCCGGTTGCCCACCACGGTCGAGACATGGCCAGGGCCGAGGAAGCCGGACAACCGCAGGTCGGGTGACTGCAGGATCGCTCGCAGCGGCGGGACGATCGTGACGTGGTTGCAGAACACGCTGAAGTTGGTCAGACCCAGCTCGCTGGCCCGGACCAGCGTCACCGCGGTGGAGGGAGCGGTGGTCTCGAAACCGACCGCGAAGAACACGACGTGCTTGTCCGGGTTGTCCAGGGCCACACCCAGCGCGTCCAACGGCGAGTACACAAACCGGACGTCCGCCCCGCGCGCCTTGGCCTCCATGAGGCTTCCGCGACCGCCCGGCACCCGCATCATGTCGCCGAACGACGTGAGGATGACCTCCGGCCGCTCGGCCAGCCACATGGCGTCGTCGACCCGTCCCATCGGTATCACGCACACCGGGCAGCCCGGTCCGTGCACCAGCTCCACCGACTCGGGCAACAGGTGTTGGATGCCGTGGCGGTAGATGGTGTGGGTGTGGCCGCCGCACACCTCCATGAACTTGTAGGTGTCCGACCCGGCCAGGTCCGCGATGGCGGCCACCAGTGCGCGCGCGGCCGCGGGATCGCGGAACTCGTCGATGAAGCGCATCGGCTCCTCCTTCTGGTGACGGCCCACGGGCCGGCGACGGTCGACGAACCGATAACAGCCGGTGGGACGATGGCAATCGACGGACCGGTGACGGACCGCGGGCCGAGGTGATCTGCACGGCGGCTACGGCGACGGTTGCGACAGTTGGACAGTTGCGCTGGTCAGGGGGTCGCCGACGATCCGAACGCCTCGACCTCGTCGAGATAGGCCTGCCCCAACTTCTCCACCGCCTCGAGCGTGCGCATCGCCTCGACCTCGTCGATCTTCGCCATGGCGAACCCGACGTGCACCAGCACCCAGTCACCGACCCGCGGACCTTCCTCGGCGACCAGCCGGATGCTGATCGTCCGCCGTACCCCGCTGACGTCGACCTTCGCGAGGTGCTGGTCGACGTCGACGATCTCGACGAGCTGGCCGGGAATCCCCAGGCACATGTACGGCCTCCTTTACGGCCTCCTTGTGTCGCCGCCCGTCGCCACGGGCGTTGGCGTGTCACCCCGGGCGTCGGATGATCACGGCATGCTCCTCGCCGGGTCGGTGGACGCGGTCGGTGGACGCGGGTCAGCAAGATGCGGTCAGCAGATGCGGGGCAACGGGTCGCCGACCAGCATGTCCACGATCCGGGTGCCCCCCAGGGCGGTGCGCATCGCGACGGTCCCGGCCGGCTGCTCGGTGATCTCCCCGATGACCGCGGCCAGCCGTCCCTGCGGATGCTTCCGCAATGCGGCCAGCGCCGCCGGGGTCTGCTCGGGCGGCACCACCGCGAGGAACTTGCCCTCGTTGGCGACGTGGATCGGGTCGATGCCGAGCAGCTCGCAGGCGCCGTGCACCTCGGGCCGCACCGGCAGGCAGCGCTCGTCGAGCAGAACACCGAGGCCGCTGTCCCGAGCCAGCTCGTTGCAGACCGTCCCCACCCCGCCCCGGGTGGGATCGCGCAGCCATCGCGTCGACGGCGCCGCGGCCAACAGCTCGTCCACCAGGGCGTTGACCGCCGCGGTGTCCGATCGGATGTCGGCCTCGATCGCGAGGTTGCCGCGGGCGAGCATGACCGCCATCCCGTGTTCGCCGATCGTGCCGGACAGCAGCACCCGGTCCCCCTGCCGCACCCGATGCGCGGACAGCTGCCGGCCGGCCGGTACGAGCCCCACACCGGCGGTCGTGACGATCAGTCCATCCGCGGCGCCGGTGTCGACGACCTTGGTGTCTCCGGTCACCACCCGCACCCCCGCGGCCTGCGCCGCATCGGCCATGTCCCCGGCGATGCGGCGCAGCTCGTCGATCGGGAAACCCTCCTCGATCACGAATGCCGCGGACAGCCACAACGGCCGTGCCCCCGTCATCGCCAGATCGTTGACGGTGCCGTGCACCGCCAGGTGACCGATCGAACCGCCCGGGAAGCGCAGCGGCCTGACGACGAAGGAGTCGGTGCTGAACGCCAGCGACTCCCCCGACGGCAACGGCAGGATCGCGCCGTCGCCGAGTACCTCGAGCGCGGGATTGCGGAAGGCGTCGACGAAGACCGCGTCGACCAGCGCCGCCGACGCGCTCCCGCCGGCCCCGTGCGCCGAGGTCACGACCTCGCCGAGCAGCCGCGGCCGGCGGCGCCGGAACGCCTCGATCCGCTCCAGGACCTCGTCCTTGCGGTCCGCCCGATCCGCCCGGTCCGCCCGGTCCGCCCGGTCCGCCCG
>NZ_CAAAFT010000282.1:0-866 GCF_900634765.1 Candidatus Protofrankia californiensis
GATGGCGGACGGGAGAACAGATCGGCCAGTGTGGCGGCATCGGTCGAGCTGCCGCCATTGCCAAAGGTGTACATACGTCCGCCTTGGGTGAAACACTGCGCCATCGCCGCCGCGGCGGCCGCGATCCGCTCGGCGCATTCCCGCAGCGTCGAACGCTGCAACTCCACGCTCTGCCGGGCCTTCGCCCGCGCCGAGGCGCCGAGTTCGGCCAGCAGCGCTCCCAGCGCCTCCTCCCGATCGCCATCCTCCCGACCACCGCCCTGATGATCGTTCCCATGGTGGTCATCGCTCTGACGGCCGTTGCTCTGGTGACCACTGCCCTCCTGGACGTGGAGGAACGGGTAGAGGAACGCGGTGTTCTCGGTGGCCATCACGCACCGTCCCGGTCAAGACGGGTGATCGCCGTTCCGGCGTGGACGAGCAGCAGGTCGCCCGCGGCCACCGGCTCGACCAGCAGGGTGTGCACGAGCTCCTCCCCCGTGGCGGTGCGTACCAGCGCCCGGCCGTCGGCCGACCCCCGGGATGTGATCACCTCGCCGAGCCTGCCTTCGTCGGCGCAGGTGCCGCACGTCCCGCCGGTGCGCCCCTGCTCGGACGAACGGAGCAGACCGGTGTGCTCGAGGCAGACGTGGGTCAGTTCCCACAGCAGGTGGTAGAGAAGCACGAACCGGCCGGTCACCGGCAGCAGCGGATCCGGGTCGTCCACCCACAGCACGTGATCGGCAACACCGGCCGGCGGTCGCGGACCGTTACCGATCCATACCGTGCCCGTCCCCCATGCCGGCGCCCGGCGCATCACGGAGCGCACCACCGGGTCACCGGCGGCAGCCACGGCGAGGACCACGTCACCGGGCCGGGCCGCCAGG
>NZ_CAAAFT010000282.1:891-6170 GCF_900634765.1 Candidatus Protofrankia californiensis
ACCGGCGGCAGCCACGGCGAGGACCACGTCACCGGGCCGGGCCGCCAGGCGGATCATGGCGACGGGATCCGGACCGGTCACGGCCACCGCGGGCAGCGCCGGCTTGCCGACGACGGCCGGGTGGACGAACTCGACCGCGACATGGTGGGCGTGCGGCACCCACGACGGCGAAACGCACCACAGGGTGGCGCCATCGGCGAAACATCGAGCCAATGCGAGCGAGGCAACCGCGAGATCAGCGGCAAGATCAGCGGTCAGGCTCCCGTCGTCCATACCGTCGGCGATCACCGGGGTGCTCATCGTGCTCCCTCGGTTCTCCCGGAACAGCACGTCATGGTGTCACAGCCCGTAACGGTGTCGTCGATCAGCTCGTACTCGCGCATCACGTCCAAGGTGAGCAGTGCCGACTCCTTGTCGAGCCGGGTCAGGGCAAAACCGGCGTGCACCATGGTGTAGTCGTCGACTCCGAGATCGGGAAGGTAGGCCAGGCACACCTTCCGCGTCTCGCCGGGGAAGGCGACATGGGCCATCCTGGTCCCGCTCTCGTCCCAGACCTCGACGATCCTGCCCGGAATCCCCAGACACATGGTCACGTCTCCTCGTCGCTCATGCACAGCACCGCGATCGCCGCCTGCCCGAGCGCCAGCCCGCCGTCGTTGGGCGGCACCACACGGTGGATGAGCGTCTCGAATCCGGCGGCGCGCAGCCGATCCCGGCAGGCGCGCAACAGCAGCACGTTCTGGAACACCCCGCCGGTGAGACCGGCCAGCCGCACACCCCGCTCCCGGCCGACCTGCGTCACCACGTCGGCGACCGCGTCGGCCACCGCTTCGTGGAACGCCGCGGCCAGCACCGCAACCGGTGTGCCCCCGCGCAGCCCGGCCACTAGCGCGTGCAGCAGCGGGGCCGGATCAAGCACGCCGTCCGCACCAACCGGCAGCCGCAGCGGTGATGCCGGTTGCAGCGCTGGTGACGGTGGTGCGTCGGCGGTCGTGGCGGCGAGCGCCTCGAGCTCGATCGCGGCCTGGCCCTCGTAACCGACGCGGTGGCAGACGCCGAGCAGCGAGGACACGGCATCGAAAAGCCGTCCCATGCTGGTGCAGCCGACACAGCCGATGCCGCTGTCGAGCTGGGAACGCACCGCCCGCAGCTCGGCGGGCTCGCACGCGGCCACCGCGGGAAGGTCGGGTTCCCACGGGATGCCGGCCGCGTCCAGATGGGACAGCGCCATCCGGCACGGGTTGCGTACGGCCGCGTCCCCACCGGGCAGCCGCACCTCGCGCAGATGGCCGGCACGGGTGAAGCGGTGGCTGTCCGATCCGAGCAGCAGCACCTCACCACCCCAGACGGCACCGTCGGTGCCGTAACCGGTGCCGTCGAAGGCCACCCCGACAATCGGCTCGCCCAGCCTGCCGTGCTCGGCGAGCAGGGAGGCCACATGTGCGTGGTGGTGTTGGACAAGCAGCGGCGGCCGGTCACCGGCGTGGCGCTCGGCCCAGCCACGGGTCGAGTACCCCGGATGAGCGTCGGCGACCAGTCGTACCGGCCGCACGGCGTGCAGGGCGGTGAGCTGGTCGACCGATCGTTCGAAGGCGCGCAGCGTCTGGAGGCTGCCCATGTCGCCTACATGGGCCGAACAGAATGCGCGCTCACCGTCAGTGACGCAGAAGGTGTTCTTCAGCTCCCCGCCGACGGCCAGGATCGCCTCGGCCGGTCGACCTCGGTCGCCCGGAAGCGCCCCCCGACCGAGGCTGCCCACAGGCGCCATCTGGCCGAGGTCGACCGGGAACACCGCCCCGCCGAGGTCGACCGGAAGCGGTGCGTAGCCGCGGGACCGGCGGATCGGCAGTTCGCGGCCGTCGACGACACGGACCACCGAATCGTCGCAGGGCACCTGGATCGGCCGGTCGTGGGTGAGCATCGCGTCGGCCAGCGCCGGCAGCCGGCTCCGGGCGTCGGTGTCGTCGAAGCAGATCGGCTCGCCGGCCAGGTTGGCGCTGGTCAGCACCATGAATTCAGGAGGCATGAATTCAGGAGACGGGACGGCCATGCCGGGCACCTGGGCGAACAGCAGGTGGTGCAGCGGCGAGTAGGGCAGCAGCACACCGATCAGCGGGTTGCCCGGCGCCACGTCCGCGACGACGGGGGCGTCCGGCCGGCGCCGCAGCAGCACGATCGGACGGGCCGGGCCGCGCAGCACCGCGGCCTCGGCCGGGTCGATCTCGGCAAGCCGCCCGGCCACCGCAAGATCGCGGGCCATCACCGCGAACGCCTTGCCCGCCCGTGCCTTGCGCTCGCGCAGCAGGCGCACCGCCGCCGGACTGTCAGCCCGGCAGGCCAGGTGGTAGCCACCGATCCCCTTCACCGCGACGACCAGACCGTCGACCAGCGCCCGGTGGGCCGCGGCCAGGGCCGCGTCCGACCCGGTCGCGATGTGACGTCCACGCGCGAAAGGAACAGAGGGAACGAAAGGCGTGAAAGGCACGAAGGACAACTGCGGCCCGCAGTCCGGACAGCACACCGGCTGGGCGTGGAAACGGCGGTCGGCCCCGTCGTGGTACTCGGCCGTGCAGGCCGGGCACATCGGGAAGCCCGCCATGGTGGTGGCCGCCCGGTCATAGGGCAGCGACCGGATGATGGTGAACCGGGGACCGCAGGTGGTGCAGGTGATGAACGGATGGCGATAGCGGCGGTCGGCCGGGTCGAACAGCTCGCGTAGACAGTCGTCGCACACCGCCATGTCCGCGGGGACGAAGGTACGGGCGCCCTCGCCGCCACCGCGACTGGCCACGATGCGAAAGCCGGGCTCCCCGGTTGCCGGCACAACGACTTCCGCCCGCAGAGTCGTGATACAGGCCGGGAGCGGTGCGTCGCTGCGCAGCCGCTGCAGGAACTCCGTGACCACTGCCGGTGGGCCCTGGACCTCGATGAACACCGAACCGGGGTCGTTGCCGACAAAGCCGTCGACACCGAGCGCAACGGCAAGCCGGTAGACGAAGGGCCGGAATCCAACCCCCTGCACAACACCCTCGACCCGTAGCCGCAGCCGTTCCACAGCACCGGAGTGACCGGCGGTCATAGGACGGATGCCAGCCGCGGTCATGCGCGTGACCCCGGGTGAGGACCAGCCGCACCGGGCCGGCGGAACCCGGCCAGGAAGTCCCGTTCGATCAGGGCGATGACCTCCTCCATGGCACGGCGCACCGCCGCGGACAGCTCCCAGCCCGCGTCGACGCACTCGGCCTCGATGAGGAACACCGTGACGTCGCCGGGGTAGGCGTCCGCCTCCGGCGACCCAAGTGCCTGGCCTTCCAGCCAGTTGGCGAGTGCCAGCGCGTGATCCCAGCGGAAGGCATGGGTGTGCAGGCCCTCCAGCGGAGGGAGATCGGCCAGCTCGGGGCCGGGTACGCGGTAGATCGTGCCCGGCTGCACGCCGGTCCGAGCGGCGTCGATGATGACCACCCGGCGGGCCCCGCGCATCCGGAACGCCACGTCCATCCCGGCGGTGCCACCATCGACGATCTGCACCCCGTCGGGAACGCCCTGTTCCCACAGCTGCCGGATGAGGACCGGGCCGACGCCGTCGTCGCGGCGCAGGACGTTGCCGCAGCCCACCAGGAGAAGATCACACCGCGACGTTGCGGTGCCGCCGGCGGGTTCCTCGGGGAGCTGCGTCACCGGGCTCCTCCATCCGTTCCATCCGTTCCGTGTCGATCTTCTACCTGTCGCGCTCCAGGACCATTCCATTGATCACAAAGTTGCCGAGCTCACGCCCGCTCCGCTGCCGCAACCCACCGGCAGGCACGATCCGGATGGTCAACACTGATGCCGACCACCGATGTCGACCACTGACGCCGAACGCTGAAGCCCGTCCCGCCGTACAGACCCACGAAACCGGACGGGCTCACGAAACCGGACGGATCCGCAGACCGGACGAACCAGCCAAGTCGGACGGACCCGCAGAGGGGACTCACTGTGCACGAGCTGTCGATCTGCCGCGCCATCGCCGGCATCGTCGCCGAGCACGCCGGTGACCGTCCGGTACAGACCGTATACATACAGATCGGACAATTACGGCAGATCGTGCCGGACACCCTCGTCCACTGCTGGTCGCTGGTCAGCGAAGGCACCGCCCTGGACGGCTCGCAGCTACGGATCGAGAGTGTGCCGGCACAGATCCGCTGCACCGACTGCGGTCATATGCAGACGCTCACCGTGCCGGTCCTGCTGTGCGGGCAGTGCGGCGGTCGCAGCGTGTCGGTGGTGCGGGGCGAGGAGTTTCTGATCACTTCCCTGGAACTCGCGGAGGCGTGAGCCGCCACAGGCTGATTCCATCGACACCGCGAACCGGAGGAGGAGGATCAGTATGGGCCGATTCCACTGGCACGCCGACGGCACCCCGCACGACCACGAACACCACGCCCAGAACGACCACCGCGGGGTGGGCGATCATTCCGGGTACGAGACCGGGGCGCAGCGCGTCGAGGTACTGGCCGCGATCCTCGGCGAGAACGACCGGCTCGCCGCCGCGAACCGCAGCGACTTCGACGCCGCCGGGACGCATGTCGTCAACCTGATGTCCGCGCCGGGCGCCGGTAAGACGACCCTGCTCCGGGAAACCCTCCGCCGGCTGTGCTCCACGCTGCGGGTCGGGGTGATCGAGGGCGACATCGAGACCAGCATTGACGCCGACCGGCTCGCCGGGCTGGGCGCGGTGGTGTCGCTGGTCAATACCGGGCAGGGTTTCGGCGGCGAATGCCATCTCGACGCCGCCATGATCCGTTCGGCGATCGGACGCCTGCGCCTGGACCTCCTCGACCTCGTCGTCATCGAAAACGTCGGCAACCTGGTCTGCCCGGCCGAGTTCGACGTCGGCGAACACCGGCGGGCGATGATCTTCTCAATCACCGAAGGCGAGGAGAAGCCGCTGAAATACCCGATCATGTTCCGGTCCGCCGACCTCGTTCTGATCAACAAAGTGGACCTGCTACCCCACCTGGACTTCGACCTCGAGCTTTTCCGCCGCAACCTCACCGACGTCAACCCCGGCGTGACCACCCTGGAAATCAGCGCCCGCACCGGCGACGGCCTCACCGCATGGTGCGACTGGCTGTCCGTGTAACACAACCCGACCAGCCACGGGGATCGAGCTGCGGATGCGTACCCGCGGCCCTCAGCCATCCATCGTCCGTCAGGGACAGGTAAGTCGTATCGGTGACGTGCGGAGGTAGAGCATTGACCGACTCCGGCGCACACCCTCTCTGCCGGCTCGATAACAC
>NZ_CAAAFT010000283.1:0-7823 GCF_900634765.1 Candidatus Protofrankia californiensis
CCCTCCGGTATCGGGATACGGACACGCCACTGGAGTACGAGCCGAGCGGAACACCGTCGTCGGTGACGGCCAACGGGTCCGTATCGCGGAAGCCTACCCGATTGGCATGGTTGATACAGACTCATCATGGTCTGGCATGATCAATGGTGTGACGAGAGGTTCGTACAAATATGAAGGTGATGTCGCAGACGTGGTCTGGTAGACGAGTAAGGTCGTCCGATTCGAACACGGAGAGCTCGATCCTTTCCTCCCTCGACTTCATCGCCTCGACCTCGATGTCCCGCCGAATTCATCGGCCCCGCCCGCGTGAGCGGCACCAGGAAGCAGGCCGCACAATGAACCAGCCGATCACTTTGCGTGAACGGCGGTCGATGACGGTGACGAGATACGCCCAGCCCTCCCCGTCCGGAGTCGGGTGGCCCGAGAGGATCTCCCACCGGGGCTCCCGCAGATCCCCGCATGACAGTCTCGGATGGCCGACCTCGCTGTGCCGGCTGCCGCCGTAGTCTGGGCCGATGGTCAACCGTCTGTACTTTCGCCAGTTGCTGTCCGGGCGTGACTACGCGGTCAATGATCCGGTAGCGACTCAGATGGTCAACTTCACGTACCTGATCGGCGACCAGGAGACCCGGGACGCGGTGGTGGTCGATCCGGCGTACGCTGTCGACGATCTTCTCTCGGTGCTTGCCGCCGATGAGATGCGCCTCACCGGCGTCCTGGTCACCCATCACCATCCCGATCACGTCGGCGGCGAGATGTTCGGTTTCGCCCTGCCGGGCCTGCCGGAGCTGCTCGCCCGTACGCAGGTCCCGGTACACGTGCACCGGGACGAGAGCGAGTGGGTGCGACGCACCACCGGGGTGTCGGCCACCGACCTCGTGGGCCACGATCACGACGACGTGCTCGACGTCGGTGCCGTGCCCGTCCGGCTGCTGCACACCCCCGGGCACACCCCGGGCAGCCAGTGCTTCCTGGTGGACGGCGACCGGCTGGTTGCCGGCGACACGCTTTTCCTGGAAGGCTGCGGACGTACCGATTTCCCCGGCGGCGACCCCGACGCCATGTACGCGAGCCTGCGGCAGCTGGCCGCGCTGCCTGACGACACCGTCGTCTACCCCGGTCACTTCTACTCGGCGCAGCCCAGCGCGCCGATGTCGACGGTGCGCAGTGGTAACGCGGTGTTCCGTCCCCGTTCCGCCGAACAATGGCGGGCCTTCTTCGGAGGGTGACACCGACATGCCCCGCCCGCCCGTCACCCGACCCGGTCCTGCTGACCGGACGGGTATGCCCGTTCCGGTCGTTCCGGTCGCGAACCGCTCATCCGAATCGAGAGAGAATCACATGACACGCACCGTTGTGAACCGTTACGTCCTACCCAACATCATTGAGCGCACCTCCCGCGGCGAATACGGGATGGACCCCTATTCCAAGCTGCTGAAGGAACGCATCATCTTCCTGGGGACGCAGATCGACGATATTTCCGCGAACGACATCATGGCGCAGTTGCTCTATCTCGAGGGCGAGGACGCCGACCGGGACATCTCGCTCTACATCAACTCCCCGGGTGGCTCGTTCACCGCACTGATGGCGATCTACGACACGATACAGTTCGTCCGGCCCGACATACAGACCCTCTGTCTCGGGCAGGCCGTGTCCGGGGCGGCCATCCTGCTCGCGGCCGGAACTCCCGGCAAACGGTTCGCCCTCAGCAACAGCCGGATACTGATCGACCAGCCGTCCAGCCAGAGCGAGGGGCAGTCGAGCGATCTGGAAATTCACGCCCGTGAGATCCTGCGGATGCGGGCGCTGCTGGAGACGATACTTGCCCGGCACACCAACCGGAGCACCGAACAGATCCGCCGGGACGTCGAACGCGACAAGATCCTCGACGCGACCGAGGCGTGCGAGTACGGCCTCGTCGACGAGGTCATCCAGAGCCGGAAGAACTCGCTGCGGCGCGCCGCGTCCGAATAGCGACACCGCATAGCGACACCGCATGACGACACCGTCTGGCCCCGGACCCGCTCGGCCGGGCGCCGGCGACCCGATGCCGTCACACCGATGCCGTCACAGTGGTTCTCCGGGAATGTCGAGGTATTCCCTGCGGAGAGTCTCGACGATCGGGTGATCGTTTGCCAGTTCCCGGTCGTCGACCGCGGCGATCGCGCGTACGCCGACAGCCGCGTTGGTGGCGAACGCGGCCTGCATACCGAGGAGCGCCGCACGGTCGACCGGTGCGGTGACCGCGCGCTTGTGCGTCCGCCGGAGCAACTCCACGGTCACTCCGAGCAGACAGTCCGCATCGGGCCAGATCACCTGGTTACCGTCGAAGAAGCCGATGTTCCAGGTGGCGCCCTCCGAGACGAAAGAAGCGGCATCGGTGAAGAGCACGTCGTCGAAGCCGTTGAGTTGCGCGGCACGACGGTAGCGCAGCGTGTCGAAAAGGCCCACGTGTTTGACCGCCGGCATGTTCCGGCGGTAAGCGACCGACTGGACGCGCAGCGGCGGCAGCGGGAGGGCGGGTGCCGGCCGGGTGGTCACCAGGACGTGCGGTTGTGCCGCGGCACCTGGATGCCCCACCTCGAGCGCCGGGTCGAAGACGGTTATCCGGACCATGCAGGAAGCTGTGCCCCCCGTGACCGCCCGGCGGGCGAGATATCGGATCCTGTCGACGTCCAGATCGGCATCGAAGAGCAGCCGACAATCGTGGGCCAACCGCTTCAGATGCAGTGACAGCCCGCGCACCCGTTGGTGATCGATACGCATGGTCGTGAAATGGCCGTAGTTTGTCAGCGCCAGTGCAGCAAGATCATTAAGGTCGAGCGGTGCGCCGTCCAGCTCCATCACGGGGCCAGTCTCACCTCCAGCAGGGATCGCTACCAGCCGATTCTCTCTCGCCTCTCCCGGGGAAGCCGCCAGCGGGATCCCCGCGACAGGACGGTGCGGGGGATCACCGGATCCTTGCGCGCACCCCCTGGCAGGCCGGCCACTGGTGCCGGATAGGGTGGGGGTTCACGGTATAGGCGACCGTTGAGATCGCACGAGAACGCGACGTAGACCGAACCGCACGAGAACACCCACGGCACCTTACGCCCCGGTTCGGTTCGTCCGGTTCGAATCCGGACGTTACCCGCCGGCAATCGAAGCCCATACTTTACCCAGGCATCTGTTACGGAGAAAAATTCGTCGCGGATGCTTAACGAAAATGTATTCTTCCGGCGATCACCGACAATCATTTTCGTAGTTATCGTTCGCCTGGCCGGTTCCGCGAGATAGGCGAGAAAGGGCGAACATGGGGTTGTCAGCACGCAGGATCCTCAGCAATGCGCGCTGGTCGGAATGGAATCCCGGACGATTGACCGTCTACCTGGTCGGATGCATTTTCTTCTCGATCGGTGCCACGTTCTTCATCGTCTCCGACCTGGGAACGGACCCGCTCGACGTATTCGTACTCGGCGTCAAGGATCACATTTCGATAACGATCGGGATCGGCCAGGCGTCCGTCGCGCTCGTCTGTATCACCAGCTGGTCGCTGTGGAACCGGTGTAGGCCGGTTGTCTCGCCGTTCATCACGTTCTTCCTCTGCGGCAGCATCATCGACCTGCTGCTGGCCGTCGAACTCGCCGAGGAGACCCATATCCACCGAGTCGGGCTGATGCTCGTCGGTGGTGTGCTGTGCGCCTACGGCTCGACCCTCATCATCATGAGCGCGATCGGTATCCGTGCCATGGACCTGCTCGCCATCACAATGGTTCGGCGTTGGCGATGGCCGTTCTGGGCGTCGAAGGGATCCCTCGAGGCGCTGCTGCTGGTTGCCGGCTGGTTGCTCGGGGGTCCGGTCGGTGTCGGGACGCTGTGCTTCCTTTTGAGCGTCAACCTGCTCATCCAACCGATGATCGCTGCTACGGAACGACTTACCAGTATCACCAACCTGGGTCTGCCGACCAGGACGTCGGTCTCGGCGCCCGAAGCCGGCTGACACCTTCCCGTCTTCCCCACCTTCCCGCAACCGATTCCTCGCAGATGTGACGAATACGAATCCGGAACAGGGCCGGTCCGAGCGTGATGTGCCCCGCATCGCGGCGATCGTGATTACCCGAGGTTTGCCACGCGATTGTCTTAGATCAACGGACGTCGACCATCAGGGCGAACTCAGGGTAGGTGAAGGTCACAGTGGGTGAGGAGAGTTCCGACGCCTGCGAACTACGACGGACAGATCCAGGATCAGATCCAGGATCGGCAGCGATCAGGAGTACCCAGCGGCCCATATCGCGTTCAGCGCCGCGAAAGCGGCGGTTGCGGACCGCTGTCGTCGGATGCGTGGCAATAGTGGTCGTCGCCGCCACCCCGGCCTCCAGTGTCATCGGCGGCCCGGGTGGCGGCGCCAACACGCCAGTCGCCGACCGGGCGATTCAGACCTTCACCATTCCACGTTCCTTTACCGCCGCCGCCAACACCAACCCCGTTTCCGCCCAGCTGTCGGCCGCCGCCGACAAGGTGCTCCCGGGGGTGGTGAGCATTGTTTCCAGACTCGCCTCGCAGAACGCCTCCGCGGCGGGCACCGGTATGGTGCTGAAATCCTCCGGCGAGGTACTCACCAACAACCACGTCATCGCGGACGCCGCCGCCATCACTGTTACCGTCGCCAGCACCGGTCGTTCCTACCAGGCGTCGGTCGTCGGGACGAACACGACCGACGACGTCGCGGTCCTGCGGCTGCAGGGTGCCTCCGGACTTGCCACGGTTCCGATCGGTGACTCCGCGAAGGCCGGGGTCGGTGACTCCGTCGCCGCCGTCGGCAACGCCGACGGCGGATCGCCCGCGGTCGTTTCCGGCAGGATCACAGCACTCAACCAGAGCATCACCGCCACCGACCCCGGCGGCGGCAACGCCGAAGAGCTTTCCGGGCTGATCAAGACTGATGTTGCCATCAAGCCCGGATTCTCCGGCGGTCCGCTGGTCAGCGCGGCCGGTGATGTCATCGGGATGGACACGGCAGCGACCGCGTTCAACGAGTACCTGCCAACCGGGATGAGGGCCGGGTACGCCATCCCGATCAGTCACGCGATCTCCATCGCCACTGCGCTCACATCGGGCACATCCGCGAAAGCCGCCCCAGCAGCACGTCTGGAGAGCTTGGGGAGCCTGGGGAGCACCGCCGGCATCGAGGCGCACAGCGTGCAGGTCCGCATAACGCGTGCCACAGGCAACAGCGTCCTCACCGGCGTGCACGAGCGTGACCTCCGTGCCGGCGCGTCAGCGACCAGCCCTCTGGGTGCGCCGGGCCAGGCATGGCCTGGTTCGCCAGGGCCTGCTCCGAAGGCCGGCCCAGCCAGGCGCGGGAGGCGTCCGGCCGGACGGCGCCGCGTCAGGTCGGCCGTCCCGGCCGTCGGAGCACTTCGCATGCCTTGATGAGCGCTGGACACCGGGAAGATCGGCGCGAGTTTGTCGATGCGTACGCTAATGTGGCCGAAAAGCGTGCACGGTAACGAACTCGTTTAGATCATGACCTGTGTGGATGGCTGCGAACGGGATCTATACAGCAGAACCCCCGGCACACACAGCGAAGAGGGGCTACCCACACGGATAGCCCCTCCCCACAAAAAGTCCGGCGGCGACCTACTCTCCCACGCAGTCACCCACGCAGTACCATCGGCGCAGAAGGGCTTAGCTACCGGGTTCGGAATGGAACCGGGCGTTTCCCCTTCGCCATAACCACCGAAACACTATGGAGTTCACAACCGGACACCGGCCATACCCCCAGAACCGCACAGTGGACGCACAACAAATTTATAGTCAAGCCCTCGGCCTATTAGTACCGGTCAGCTCCATGTGTCACCACACGCCCACTTCCGGCCTATCAACCCGATCATCTATTCGGGGGCCTTACCAGGTTAACCCTGTGGGAGACCTCATCTCGAAGCAAGCTTCCCGCTTAGATGCTTTCAGCGGTTATCCCTCCCGAACGTAGCCAACCAGCCGTGCTCTTGGCAGAACAACTGGCACACCAGAGGTTCGTCCGTCCCGGTCCTCTCGTACTAGGGACAGCCCTTCTCAAGTCTCCTGCGCGCGCGGCGGATAGGGACCGAACTGTCTCACGACGTTCTAAACCCAGCTCGCGTACCGCTTTAATGGGCGAACAGCCCAACCCTTGGGACCTACTCCAGCCCCAGGATGCGACGAGCCGACATCGAGGTGCCAAACCTTGCCGTCGATATGGACTCTTGGGCAAGATCAGCCTGTTATCCCCGGGGTACCTTTTATCCGTTGAGCGACGGCGCTTCCACAAGCCACCGCCGGATCACTAGTCCCTGCTTTCGCACCTGCTCGACATGTCTGTCTCACAGTCAAGCCCCCTTGTGCACTTGCACTCGACACCTGATTGCCAACCAGGCTGAGGGAACCTTTGGGCGCCTCCGTTACTCTTTAGGAGGCAACCGCCCCAGTTAAACTACCCACCTGACACTGTCCCTGATCCGGATCACGGACCGAAGTTAGACACCCAATTCAACCAGAGTGGTATTTCAACAGTGACTCCACCGAAACTGACGTTCCGGCTTCACAGTCTCCCACCTATCCTACACAAGCCGAACCGAGTACCAATATCAAGCTATAGTAAAGGTCCCGGGGTCTTTCCGTCCTGCCGCGCGTAACGAGCATCTTTACTCGTAATGCAATTTCGCCGAGTCTGTGGTTGAGACAGTGGGAAAGTCGTTACGCCATTCGTGCAGGTCGGAACTTACCCGACAAGGAATTTCGCTACCTTAGGATGGTTATAGTTACCACCGCCGTTTACTGGCGCTTAAGTTCTGAGCTTCGCACCGAAGTACTAACCCGTCCCCTTAACGTTCCAGCACCGGGCAGGCGTCACTCCGTATACATCGTCTTACGACTTCGCACGGAGCTGTGTTTTTAGTAAACAGTCGCTTTCCCCTGGTCTCTGCGGCCACTCTCCGCTTCGGAGGCAGGCTCCTACACGGAAAACGGCCCCCCTTCTCCCGAAGTTACGGGGGCATTTTGCCGAGTTCCTTAACCACAGTTCACTCGCTCGCCTTGGTATTCTCTACCTGACCACCTGTGTCGGTTTAGGGTACGGGCGGCCCTGACACTCGCTAGAGGCTTTTCTCGGCAGCATGGGATCACCCACTTCGCCACAATCGGCTCGGCATCAGGTCTCAGGCACATAAGATACGGATTTACCTATACCTCGCCCTACACCCTTGCCCCAGGATAACCACCACCTGGGCTGGACTACCCTCCTGCGTCACCCCATCGCTTGCCTACTACCAGCCGGGATCCCGCGCTCCCCACACCCAACCCGAAAGTCGAATGCAGATCGGACGGTTAGCACGAACCAGGTTCAGCATGGTCGCATCAACGCCGGTACGGGAATATCAACCCGTTGTCCATCGACTACGCCTGTCGGCCTCGCCTTAGGTCCCGACTCACCCTGGGCGGATTAGCCTGCCCCAGGAACCCTTGGTCATCCGGCGGACGGGTTTCTCACCCGTCTTTCGCTACTCATGCCTGCATTCTCACTCGCGTAGCGTCCACGGCTAGGTCACCCTGCCGCTTCACTCGCTACACGACGCTCCCCTACCCATACACACGCCTGGACCCCCTCCCGAAGAAGAAGGCCAAACACCGTGCATATGCCGCAGCTTCGGCGGTGCGCTTGAGCCCCGCTACATTGTCGGCGCGGAATCACTTGACCAGTGAGCTATTACGCACTCTTTCAAGGGTGGCTGCTTCTAAGCCAACCTCCTGGTTGTCTCCGCGACTCCACATCCTTTCCCACTTAGCGCACGCTTAGGGGCCTTAGC
>NZ_CAAAFT010000283.1:7976-9371 GCF_900634765.1 Candidatus Protofrankia californiensis
CCTGGTTGTCTCCGCGACTCCACATCCTTTCCCACTTAGCGCACGCTTAGGGGCCTTAGCTGGCGATCTGGGCTGTTTCCCTCTCGACTACGAAGCTTATCCCCCGCAGTCTCACTGCCACGCTTCACTTACCGGCATTCGGAGTTTGGCTGACTTCAGTAAGCTTGTAGGCCCCCTAGGCCATCCAGTGCTCTACCTCCGGCAAGAAACACGTAACGCTGCACCTAAATGCATTTCGGGGAGAACCAGCTATCACCGAGTTTGATTGGCCTTTCACCCCTATCCACAGCTCATCCCCCAGGTTTTCAACCCTGGTGGGTTCGGTCCTCCACACGGTCTTACCCGCGCTTCAACCTGGCCATGGATAGATCACTCGGCTTCGGGTCTTGGACATGCGACTCATACGCCCTATTCGGACTCGCTTTCGCTACGGCTACCCCACAACAGGTTAACCTCGCCACACATCGCAAACTCGCAGGCTCATTCTTCAAAAGGCACGCGGTCACAGAGGCAAAGCCCCCGCTCCCACGGATTGTAAGCACACGGTTTCAGGTACTATTTCACTCCCCTCCCGGGGTACTTTTCACCTTTCCCTCACGGTACTAGTCCGCTATCGGTCACCAGGGAGTATTTAGGCTTAGCGGGTGGTCCCGCCAGATTCACACGGACTTTCACGGGCTCCGTGCTACTTGGGATAACGCTCAGGAGGTACCATGTTTTCGTCTACGGGACTGTTACCCGCTATGGTGACCCATTCGCATGGCCTTCGACTAACACAGCACTTTCTCACTCCTCGACAGATCGGCAGATCCGCCCGAACGATCCCACGACCCCGACCACGCAACGCCTGCCGGCTCTCACACGCAATCGGTTTAGCCTCATCCGCTTTCGCTCGCCACTACTCGCGGAATCACGGTTGTTTTCTCTTCCTGCGGGTAATGAGATGTTTCACTTCCCCGCGTTCCCTCCACACGCCCTATGTGTTCAGGCGCGGGTGACAGGATTTCAAGCCCTGCCGGGTTTCCCCATTCGGAAATCCTCGGATCACAGCTCGGTTGACAGCTCCCCGAGGCATATCGCAGCCTCCCACGTCCTTCATCGGCTCCTGGTGCCAAGGCATCCACCGTGTGCCCTTAATAACTTGGCCACAAAGATGCTCGCGTCCACTGTGCAGTTCTCAAGATACAGACGGCCCCACCCACACCCCGCGGCCCACCGGCACACACCGGCAGTTCCACGACGCAGATGACCCGATCCGCGACCGAACCCCCCGGCACACCAGCACCGGAGGGCTCCCACGATCGCCAAGGAAGCACACTCACTCCCTCAGGACCCAACAGCGTGCCACGTAGACCCCCACAACCACCCCAGCCCCGTTCCACCCCCACACAACAG
>NZ_CAAAFT010000284.1:5000-6656 GCF_900634765.1 Candidatus Protofrankia californiensis
CCCTTAATAAGTCATCAAATTTGGTGCTTTTTGATCCCCAGTTGCTATGGAGAACAAAGGACGAAATACAATCGATTCCTCTATTTAAGTGGTTCTCGCTTCTCCTTATTCCTGTTCCTAACTCCTCCCCGGGTAGTTCCCAATGTTTGGCACTTTCTATACTTCGTGGGTGCAACATCAACAAATTCGCTCATGATCAAGTTACAACCTAAGATCTATGATCATATTATGTTAACTGTTCGTATTTCGTTCATTCCATCGGTATGCTCCCAGGTACCTGTAATTGTGATCCGTTTGCCAGAACTAAGGGGTCTTTCTGTGGAAACCTTCACGAACAATCGTCGTTTTTTGATGGTTTTTCCGCTTTTCACAGCTGCTCTTTCCACACCTCCGGATATCTGGTGCCAAATCGTCGCCCGTTTCCTTCTTTCTTTGATAATAGAGTTGGCTATCTTTGTGGCATCGATTGTACAAGTTCGTGAAGAGGGCTGGACGAGTGGAATGAGGGAAAGCGGCTCGATCGACAAAAAAGAAGAGTAGCCCCCTAGAACCTGGCAAACTCACTCTCAATGAATTCCCGAGCAATTCTCAACCAACATATGCGATTCATTCCCGTAAAGATTATAACACACAGAAGACTCCTTACCTTAGGAGCGGGATGAGTGAGAAATCCCCGGCAAGCGCCGGTGAAGAACGCAAGCAAAGCTGGAGCTCGGGCATTGTTATATTCCATCAAGAGAAAGGAGGCAGACTGGTTAGAAGGCCGACCACATAGGGGGAGCGAACCGCAAAGCTCAGCTTTGCGGAACGGACCAATCTTCCCTACCGCCCCCTTAATCTCTCTCTATAAAAAAAGCCTGCGGGAAGCGCGAAGAGCTAAGCCACTAATGTCGTGGCGAAGGTTATACCTCAGAAAGTCAGCGAAGCTAAGGTTTCGTATGTGTTATATCCTTTCGATCGAGCGACAACTTCTAAGGAAGGCCTTCATTCCCCTTTGAAAGCAGTCAAAAAAAGAGCGATAGGGAAAATGGAGAGAGAGAAGGTTGCAGAAGTGCTTCTAGATCTCATGGAATAAGGCAGAATTTCGAACAAAACTTTCCATTTATTTCTTGCTTTCATAGAAAATAGAAAAAAAGAATTTAGGAGATGAAATCCTGATTACATTACCGCAGGCCAAAATTGGATTTGGAAGAGCAAGCCAGAGAAAGGAAGCGTTGAGATAATAGACTTTCATCCTAATTTCATCTACTGAAAAAGGGGGGGATCACCTGAAGAGATTTTTAGGCGGAATTGGCATACATAATTATTACCGTGAGGATTGAGCTGCCAAAAGGGATTATCCTCCTTTTTTGGGCTGGAAGATAATCTTTATGCAGTCCATAGAAAAAAAAAAAAAGTCTTATGAAGCCAAATGCTCTTGGATGGGAAGTTTAATAGGGAGAAAAATCCTTTTTTCTCCTTCATATTGAATGTAGTCTATCACTTTGAGGTCATGAGAACCTTGTGAATTGATATAAATTATGGCATGCATCTCTGAGGAGAGTGGCACGGCCAAACATCATCCCAGAAGCGAATGAGCTTATAGCTTATCAAGCTAACTTGGGTGTTAGGCTGCAGTCTTGTAGTCAGTGGATGGGAGGTCTTCCATTCCAGAAG
>NZ_CAAAFT010000286.1:0-6941 GCF_900634765.1 Candidatus Protofrankia californiensis
CGCTCTCGACCAACATCTTCAGTGGTCTTCTAGACACCGCCACCGTCACCGTCCAGGCCTCACGCTCCCGGTCGACACGACATCCAACGAGGAACCGGGACCACGCTCCGGCCACCAGCGGGGACCTCCACCTGGCCACCCGCGGGGACCTCTACTTGGCCACCCGCGGGGACCTCTACCTGGCCACTAACGAGGACTTTTTCATGGCCACGGACAGTGGCTCCACCTGCGTGCCGACTGGCCCTGGCTCGATGACCTCCTCCACGCCTGGCAGACGATCAAGGCGCTACCCGCACCGACCTGACCGCAGCCACGCCATCCGACGATCACGGAAGGAGCCCACCGGGGAGCGTGGAACCGGCGCCCGCGACGCGCCAGTCGCAGCCCAACCGTACCCACGAACAGGAAACCATGATCAAAAATGGTGATCGGTAGTCAAGGGGACGACCTCGTCACCCCGGTGAAAAATCCAGGTCAGGGGCTTCACAAGGCTGCTGCGGTGCAGGATGCCTGTGGGGCAAAGCCTGTCCTAATACGGTGATCGCCAGACAACAGGCGACGAGGATGAGCAGCGCGGTGGGCAGCGTTGTTGCTTGGGCAAGGTAGCCGATCGCTGGTGGACCAGCGAGAAACCCGACGTACCCGGCGGTGGTGGTAACGCTCAACGCTACGGCGGGTTGGGGTTCACGACGCGAGATCACGCTGATGACCGTGGGGCCCACCACTGCCAAGCCGGCACCGAGGATTGCGAAACCTAGAATTGAGGCCCATACCGCTGAGGTAAAGACAATTACCGTCGAACCAGTGACTGCGGTAGCCCCAGCAAGCCGGACTGTGGTGCGAGGTCCGAATCTGTTTGCCACGAAATCACCACAGAGCCGCAAGACAGCCATCGACAGGGCGAACGCGGTATAACCCATGCCGGCCAGACCTGGAGAGACGTGGCGGACGTCGTGCATCAGAACCGCGCTCCAATCCGATACAGCGCCTTCACATAGCAGCCCGCAGAAGGCGAGCAGACCGAACAAAGCGGTTCGTCTATCTGCTAGCGCATAGACGCGGCTGGTCCGCTCGGGTTTGTCGTGAATCAGGTAGCGAGCCGCACTTAATACAACCAAAGTGAGAACGGCCGCTACACCGGCCAAATGAGCTGATGCGCTGATGCCAGTGCCTGCCGCCCAGCCAGCAGCCACGGAGCCGAGCAAACCACCGATGCTGAACACACCATGAAACGACGCCATAATCGGTCTATTTACGCGGCGTTCGAGCAGTGCTCCTTGGGAGTTCATCATGACCCCGAGGGCTCCGTTACCGATACCCAGCAGGAATAGCGCGGCGACAAACAGTCCAAGGTTGATAGCCAGCGCAGGCAATGCTAAAGATACCGTGGACACCACGGCGGTAGCCGTGGTAAGCGCAGCGGCGTCGAAGTAAACGCTGAGATAGCTGACCAGCGGTACCCCGATCAACGCGCCGACCGAAGCCGCCAGTAGGGCAGTGCCCAAGGTGCCCTGGGACAACTCGAGCCGATGCTGTACGTCCGGAATACGCACCACCCAATCGCCGAAACCAGCACCGAACGTGAAAAACAGCGCCGAGATCGCCACCCGCGTCGCCCGCCACGATGCCGAACGCTCCGGAGCGCTGAACGTGCTCATCAATGTAAACCTCCCGAACTGAGCAGCACATAGAGTCTTATCGAAAATTAGATTTAGAATGGGAAGTCCAGGCAGAAGAAAAACAGGCCAATTGCCGCCCGGAACGATGTCAGGTAGGTCCGTAGCGGACGCCGGTAGTCGGTGTGGAGTATCCGCCAGGACTTGATGTGGGCCATGGCACGCTCGACCGGCGCGCGGAGACGTGAGATATTCCTGTTCTCCCTCTTGTCGCCGATACTGAGCTCCCCACCCTTCGGCTTTTTGCGAGGCGTCACGTAGCCGCAGCCCTGGTAGCCCTTGTCGGCAATTGTCCCCCCGGAGTTCTCAAGAATCCGGGCCACGGGAGTCTGGGTGATGGCGACCGAGTCATGAACGGAGCCCGGAACCGGGTCCGAAATGAAGCGGACCTCCCCGCCGAGATCAGTGACGACCTGGAAGTTGTGCCCCGTCGTACCGTGCTTGCGTGTCCACAACTCGTCGTGCTCCTGCCACGACCAGCAGGGGCCGAGGCTCCCGTCCAGCAGGCACACACGGTCCCGGACGGACTCGGCGGCGTCCTCCTCCGTCGATATGAATTCGTCCATAGCCTTCTCGATGAGAGGAGTGAGATACGTGACCATCTCGGAGACACGCTCCTGGGAGACACCCCACCGCTCCGCCAGGATTTCCTGAATCGAATCCTGCCGGAGGTAGCTGACGGTGATGGCCACGGCGTCTGCGAGCGATAGTTTCCTCTTCCGACCCTTCGGTTTGTTCCACGGTTCGGAGAGTAGCTCCTCGACACGCGTCACGAGCTCATCGAACTGCTCTTCGTCCAACCCCGTTGTATACTTGAGTCGCAATGCCCTCTCCTGACGCTCTGATGTGGCGTGGTAACCACATCGATAGGATCAATGGGAGGGCATTGCCCTTACGACACGCCGGAAGCATCCAGGTTTCTCCGAATGCTATTCTCCAGAGCTATTTTCGATAACACTCATAGTCTTCGCGCACCCCCTCGCCGGTGGCTGGGATTGGAGTTTGGCGGGCGCGGTCGGTGAGCAGGGCGAACTTCATCGAACCAACATCCCCGTAGGGGGCAAACGCACAGCGCGCCGCGTGTTCGTTACCAAACTCGATGTAGTCGCTAACCAACGACTTGACCTCAATGATGCCACTGTTGATCAGCGTCAGCGCCACCTGCGCCGAACGCCGCATCGGGAAAAGGCGCACATCGAACGGAGTGGTTCGCAGATGCAGACCCTTGGCCAGGACCAGCCAAGTAATTGATACGCTGCCGCACCGCCGTGGCCCCATAGATCATATACTCTTCCCTCCATCTCCCGTGGAGCACCGCACCAGAAGATAACTGTCTACCCCAGATCAGCGTCTCCCTTCGCGTTCGTGACGCAAGATCACGTAAGTTCGGCCTAGCCGAACCTGGGCTCAGCGAGCGTTTCGATCACGGCGACACTCCAAATCATTCCTGACCCAAGCCCGATAAGCAGGGTTCGTGTGCCTGGGTGGAGACGCCCAGACTCGACAAGGTGATTTAGCCCCGCGAGTGTGTCGCCGGCCCCGAGATGACCAATCGTGCGACCGAAGTTCCAGAGAGTCCGGTCGATACTCAGACCAAGAGGTTTGAGGCACTCCCGGTTCAGAACGCGGCGGCCAGTGAACGAGTAGACGACAAAATCGATATCTGAGAGCTTGACTCCGGCTTCTGAGGTCGCCGCGTCTACGGCCGTGCGGACTGCCGTGTCCCGTCGCTGCCATACGGTCGCACTGGGCATCGTCGTCATGAACTCGCGAGCGCGGCGGTCAAGGTCGATCGGGTATTGACCGCGAAACCCGAACGACTGGTTTCCTCGGCCCAGCGCCTCTAGCTCGGGATCGGTCGCGGTAGAAGTCGAAACGACGCGCGCAAATCCCCCATCGCGAGATAGAAGAAGAGCGGTGCCGCCATCCCCGAATACGGCGCCGGACACGGTTCGCCATCGATCGATGGCATCAGGTGGCCAACAGTCAGCGGTGGTTACGAGAGCCGCCGCGTGGTCCTGCTGTGTCTCTAGATATGAGGATGCGAGGATGAGCCCGACGACACCGCCAGCGCACGCGCTACGCAGCTCGGTTACCACATCGCAACGACTTGCACCGATACCACGTTGCACATATGATGCCGAGTTCCACACCGGGATACCCGCGTCCAGGACGATGGCGTGCCCGATCATTCCGATGTCGGCAGGCTCGTACCCAGAGCGTTGAAGCGCCTGCCGTGCAGCCCGCACGGCAAAGTCGGCGGCGCGGTTGTCGGCGTCCGCGACGGTCACGGATAGCTGCTGACTCGTAGCCGCCTCTTTGGGGTCGTAGAGCCCCTCGTCGATGGCCTCCTCGACAGGCTTTTTCCGCGGGAAGTCGGCACCGGTACCTGCGACGTACACGCTCTTCCACAGCATGGTTGGCTCCTTTTCCGTGCTGGCTTTCTGTGGACCTTGAACAACATCGCGGCGCGCCTGCGTGACGCCGTAGGCGGCGGCGGGCGGATGGTAGGCCCCGATGCGGTTCTTCCATCTCTCGTTGATCGCGACCTTGAGCGTGAACATCGCGTCGATGGCGTTGACGAGGGTGGTGGCGAAGTCGATGTGCGCGACGCCGCGTCGGTACGTCGCGGCTGCGTATCCGGCGGTATCGCGAACCGAGCCGCCACCCCAGAATGAGCATCGGCTCGTCGAAGCGGGCGACCTTCCAATCCTCCATGGCCGCCCAGATCCGCTCGACCGTCACCTGCGTCTTCGACGCCTCGCCGCCCGGGATCGTCAGCGGCTCGTTGTGCTGGATCCGGTAGCGGTCGAGCAGGGCTAAGATGCGGTCGCCGTAGATCTTGTAGACCGTCTCGTCGATGACGACGAACCGTCGCCGGGACCGCTCCATCGAGCCGAACAGGCCGGGATGGTCGCTGGGACCGAGGTCCAGCAGCAGCAGCTCGATGCTCGCGGTCCAGCGCAGCGTGCGGTCGGCGGTGAACTTGGCGGACCGTGGCTGGGGCGTCCACAAGGGGGAACACTGACTCATGTGGTTTTACCTCCTGTTTATATTGTCTTGCATCATGTTTCCGTTGGAATACCTTGGAGTCAAGCCCAGGATCGCTGTGAGCATCCACATGCTCGGGAGCGGGGCGTGCGGCTACTCCGCGGCGAGGTCGGTGGCCTCGCCGGTCGTCGGCCCGCACGCAGTCAGCGATCATCTGCTGGCACTCCCCTCACGCATGACTCTGATTCCGATCTTTGTTGGTATCATACCATCTTAATGTTGGAATGGTTGGAATATCGAGGCCTGGACCGTTGTGGGAATCTGCGCACTCCGGAGGGGAGGTGCGCTACTCCGCGGCGGGGTCGGTGACGTCGGCCTCGTCGTCGGAGCCTGCGTCACCTCGGGCCTGGATCTGGGCCTCTACCTGCTGGAGTGGGCTACTGGAGCGGGAACTGGGGCCACAGATCGCCCATGCCGTCGAGCAGCTGTTCGCGCACGAACCCTCGGCGTCGTCTGGCGCTCCGAGAAGGAGAACGCCTGCGCCACCTGGAAGAAAGGGTTCGGCTTCCACCCTCTGTGGGCGTTCGCTGACCACGGGCCAGGCGGCTCCGGCGAGCCGCTGGCCGTCTTGCTGCGGCCGGGGAACGCCGGCTCCAACATGGCGGCAGACGACATCACGGTTGCCAGCGCCGCGCTGGCGCAGCTGCCCCGGCGGCTCGCGCGGAGCAGGGCGGTGCTGGTCCGGGCCGACAGCGGCGGCGCCCACGCCTTCCTCCCCTGGCTGCACCAGCGCAGGCTGTCCTACTCGGTCGGGTTCACCCTCGGCTCGGCCGCGGGCAGTGGCTCCCACCGGTCGGCGAGACGTTCCTCGAGCGCGGGCATCGTGGTGTATTCGAGTTCGTCGAGGCTGAGCCGGTGCGGTTCGAACGGGCCGTGGCGGCGCAGGTAGTCCATGATCTCGTTGGCCTGTGCCCGGGCACGGTCGAAGGCCGGGTCGTCGAACATGTCGCGGGGGCCGATGAGCCGCCCGCCCGAGATCTGGAAGCCGAGGCAGACCACCCGGGGCGGGCCATCGAAGCGGGACGGATGCGCGCTGCCGACCGGGACCGGCATGAGCGGGGCATGGTGGGAACCGCGCATGCAGCCAGCGACGGTATAGGCGAGAGCGAACGGTTCCAACGCCTCCCCGATCGCGGGCATGCCGGACTGGCAGCGCACGATCATGACCGGGTCGTCCTTGCCGACGTACTTCCCGGCGATGAGGGACAGCCGCTGGGTGCTGGTCGCCGCCGCCTGCACGCCGCGGGTCTTCGAGGTGACGCTGTGCACGACATAGCGGGCCGGCGCGCCGATGTACATGAGCAGGTCGTACATGTCGGCCGGGCAGTCGAAGACCGCCCGCTTCTCCTGGTAGAGGTCGTAGACCTCGAAACGGAACCCGGCGTGCATCTTGGCGTCCATGACCAGACCCGGGGTGGTGAACGGGTCGGCGAACATCCGGAACAGGGGCAGGTTCCAGGCGCCCGGTTCGGTCTTGTCGGCCAGGAAGCACAGCACCGGCTCGGACGGCCGTTCGGTGAACTCCAGCTCGGCATAGCCGGGACCCATGCCGCGTAGGTTGCCCGAGAACGCGTCGGAGAGCAGATCCTGCCCGGCGCCGTAGAGCCCGAAATCACGGGCGACCCCGGTGGTCGCGTGGAAGGTGTCCCAGGCGAACGAGTGCACCGCGGCCGCGTCCGGGCCGTGCTCGTGCGTCATGATCAGGGACAGGTCATCACCGCACGTCGCCACGGTGCCGTCGAGCAGCAAGTCACCGCGCGCCCGGTCGATCCGCCGGACCGCCTCGGCGACCATGGCCGGGTGCACAGCGGAATGGCCGACGTAGCCTCCGGTGTCAGCCTTGAGGATGCTCAGCGTTGGCATGGGACTTCCTCCTCCTTGTCGCGGCGGGCCATCGACGTGTCCGCCGCCCTGCCCTTTGGCTAAAACTGTGGTTTTAGACCATACTTTCGTTGGAATGCGTTGAAAACCAAGATCTAGGTCGCTGTGAGCATCTGCATACTCGGGGGAGGGCACGTGCACTACTCCGCGGCGGGGTCGGTGACGTCGACCCGGTCGCCAGCCCGCGCAGTCAGCGATCTTTTGTTGAAACTCTTCCGTGTATGCGTGGTTATCCTCCAGTCTTAGTTGGCTATAGGCCCATCATGGCCTGCAGATGTTTGGGAAGCCAAGGCTAGGCCGCTGTGGGAGTCCACACACTCGGGAGGGGGCGGG
>NZ_CAAAFT010000287.1:0-1547 GCF_900634765.1 Candidatus Protofrankia californiensis
ACAACCCGAGAGGCGCCTTTCGGCAGCCCGCTTGGAGCAACTGTTGCAACTTACTGATGGAACCTCGCCGAGTCAAACCTCTCCGAATTATCCGGGATTCGCCTCGCGAGCCACCCCGAGCTTCCCGAAGGATTCTCGGACCGGGGATGGGGGCCACCTGAGCGATGAGCTTGGCTCGGGTGTCTCCCGGCTTTCCGCCGGCAGGGATAAACATACACGACGGAACAGTCGAGTTTCATGATCGCAAGCAGTTCATGGAAATTTTTTTCCGTGTTCATCTGGCTACATGTAGGTACGGTTCGTGTCGATCGCACCGATTCCCGCCGATCCAGAGGGCTCCACCGACGTC
Source organism: Candidatus Protofrankia californiensis (assembly GCF_900634765.1). NCBI lineage: Bacteria > Bacillati > Actinomycetota > Actinomycetes > Frankiales > Frankiaceae > Protofrankia > Candidatus Protofrankia californiensis. The sequence continues at coordinate 350 of NZ_CAAAFT010000287.1, forward strand.
GAGCGACCGGCCCAGCGGGTGCGAGACAAGGCCCGGGAGCAAGACAGGGCCCAGGAGAGGGGAAGGAACAAGGAAGACCCGACAACGCAGAGACCAGGGACGGTGAAGATCATGTCGACAACCGGCGTAGTGCCCGCCCGCGAGCAGATCGAGGAAGTCGTCACCGAGGCTTCGCTGGCACCGTCGATCCACGACACCCAGCCATGGCACTGGTTCGCCGGCAGCGGGCGCCTCGAGCTGTTCGCGGACCCGTCCCTCCTGCTCGGCGCCATCGACCCGGACGGGCGGCAACTACTGATCAGCTGTGGTGCGGCCCTGTACTACGCGCGCCTGGCGCTGCGGGCTCGCGATCTGGTCCCGGAAGTGACCGTCCTGCCCGACGGGCCCGGATACGCCGATCTCGACATGGATCTCGCGGGCAGGGAGCCACTCGCCACCATCCATGTCAGCGCCGTGCTCCCACCCGACGCCGGGGAGCGGGCACTCGTCACGGCCATGCGCGACCGGATCACCGGCCGCCGGCCGTTGCGTCCCGCCCCTGTGCAGGCCACGGTCGTGGAAGAGCTCGGCCAGGCGGCGGAAGCCGAAGGCTGCTGGCTGGCCGCGTTGGACGCCACGGACGTGGACACCATGTGGTTGGACACCATGGACCGCCACGTCGCGGCCGGCGGGACCGGCGGGACCGGCGGGACCGGCATGGATGCTCCCGGCCGCTCCCCCACTGCGCCCGCCTCCCCCGCTGCGCCCGCAGAGGCCCGGCGGCCGACGGTCGTCGCGCTCGGGACAGATGCGGACCGACCCGTCGACCGCATGGCCGCCGGTCAGGCGGTCGCGCGGATACTGCTAACAGCCGCGGCGCACGGCGCGGCGGCACGTCCGGTCGGGCACGCCGAGGACATCGACGCGATCCGGGTCAGGGTGCGCGAGCTGCTTCGCAGCACCGGCCACGTCCAAATGATCATTCTTGTCGGCTACCCGTTGCCGGGAGGCAGCCCTGTCGAGCCGGCCCGGCGGCGGCCGACATCGGAGATCCTCACGATCGTGGACTGACAGCACAGCGCACTGACAGTGCGGACAGTCGCCCAGGCGCGAGGTGCGAGGTGCGAGGTGCGTCCTCATCGCCTCTGGACGAGGGACCTGGGTAATCCGCCGGCCGGTCCGGAAGTCATCCCCCGACGTCACCTGAAGCGGGAACGGC
>NZ_CAAAFT010000287.1:1665-7741 GCF_900634765.1 Candidatus Protofrankia californiensis
CCCCCGACGTCACCTGAAGCGGGAACGGCAGGCCATCGTCCGGCGCCGGCCCTTCCTCATATGATCATCCGATCGGGGGACTGGAGAAGGTAGCCCACGCCCTGCTCGAGGGCACGTTGGAAAAGGGACCGGCCGGCTGTACGGACGTCACGGTGGACGCCGGGCTCATGCTCGGCACGCCGGGAACCACCTTGATCCGACAGGCCGCCGACGCCCAGCTGCTCGTCGTCGGTGCCCGTGGCCACGAAGGCTTCGCCGAGCTGCTCCTCGGCTCGACCAGCCACCACTGCACCCACCACTCCCCCTGCCCGGTCGCGGTGATCCACAGCGACCGGCAACAGCAGTAGGCCCTGCCAGAGGGCCAAAAGCAGCGCGATCATTCATCTGACGCACTGCCAGCGGACCAAGTCCTCCGGTCAGGGTCAGAGGGCAACCGACCGGCCGGAGCTCAGGGAGTCCGGCCGGCCGGTCGGTTGCCGCTGTGTCCGGGCGTCGTCCGGCCCGGCACGTCGCGCAGGTGACACCGACCCGCCGGGCAGCGCTTCCCATCGGGAAGCGCCAGCACGATGATCGCCTCTTCGGGTCCGGTGGCCAGCCGCCTGGGGCCGGTGGACGCGCGGAAGGAGCGACTGCACCGGGCGCTTCGCGATGTCCCGGGTGATGTCCCGGCGGCTCCCTCGCATGATCGCACTTCCTCCGGCCGGCTCGTCGATCGTGCAGACGTCGCCCTGCCCCGGCTTGCCGGTTGGTAGTCCCCGTGTCCGGTTCAGTTCCCACCTTGTGGGACGTTGCGTTCCGCGGAACATTGCGTCCTGCCGAACATTGCCTCCTTCGGAACATTGCGTTCCCGACCTGGATGTTCCCGGCATGGGTCAGATGGGTGGTGTGTGCGCTGTCGGCTCGGTCCACGTCCGTCTGAGCTCCTCGGGGAGGACGGCCGCGACGTCCTGGGCCTCCTCCGGGACGAGGTCACGCAACGTGTGCAGGACGGCACCGGTGATGTCGTGCGCGTGCACGCGATCGATATGGTCGATCCGCAGTACCGCCTCGATGAACTCGTCCAGGTGGCGCATGCGTGCGGGGGCCTGGCCGCGGCGCCGCGGTGGCACGGTCAGTACCTGCACGTCGGCGGGCAGATGTGCGGCGACGTGCCGCCGCTCGGCCACCGGCAACCGCTCGAAGAACGTCGCCAGCACCGCGCGCACCGCCGGCTGGACGGTCTCCTGCGTACAGCCCGCCTGCTGCGCCGCGGCGAACAGCCGCCGCAGCATGGGGGACGGGAGCAGGGTCAGATCGCCTTCGGACGGCCGGGTGTCCCCGGAGACGAGTCCTTCGTGCAGCATCGACACGACCCCCTCGACCCCCGACGTCCGCCAGACCGCGTCCTCCACGACGATGGCGTCGGTCGCTGTGGCGACGTCACCGTGCAGGATGATCACGTGGCCGAAGGCGGTCACATGCACCCGCGGGACGTCGAGCCTTCGCGTGACCGAACCCAGCCGGGAACGCACCCGGTCGGCGAGGACGTCATCGGTGACGCCCGGGTCAGGACGGCCTCCGCCGAGCCGGTAACGGACCCCTCGAAGCCGTCCCCGCAGGTAACGGAACCGGCGGCCGACCCGTTCCCGAACCAGGCCGATCCTGCGACGGATGCGTCGCGGCCGCGCGAGCAGCCCGCCCGCGACGCCGGCTCCGACCCCCGCCGCCGCGGCGAGCACTCTCCCGACGTATCTCATCTGCGCACCTCCGGCGGTTGGTCCCACCAGCGTCGGGTATGGGCCGCGGCCCCGCCACCCGTGATGCCTCTGACCGCCACCTTGCGAGCCTGTGGTGGAGCGCGGGGACATCCATCAAACGCCGAGAGGCAGGCTACGGCGACAAGGAGCACGCTGGAGAGGTGGGTGGAGCCCGACCAGCTCCAAGGCGGCGCGGCCATACCCGTCACGCGGCCCGGCACGTCACGGCCGATCACGCCCATCACATCGCGGACGCGGCCATGCCTGTCACACGGCCCGGCGCACGGCCCGGCACGCGCCGCCGGAAGCCATGCGGAGAGGTGGAGAGGTTCGGAAGGGAGTAGCCGTGAAAGGGAGTAGCCGTCCGGCGCTGATTCGACGCGAGCATGCTCGTCACGAATGGTCGCCTGAGCTGTTCGGTTGGCAGTGGTCGGAGGAGGGCCGTTCGCTGGCGGCACGGCTGCTGGGCCTGCGGGAGGACGCCGTGCGGGTCGAGGAGTACACCGAGGACGGCGCCTACGTGCTACGCGCCGAGATCCCCGGCATCGACCCGGACAGGGACGTCGAGGTCACCGTGTCGGAAGGAGAACTGTCGGTGCACGCCGAGCGCCGGGAGGAGAAGAAGGAGAAGGCCGCCGGCCGTTATCGCACCGAGTTCCACTACGGCGCGTTCACCCGTTCGGTGGCCCTCCCGCCCGGGGCGAAGGAGGACGAGGTCGCCGCGACCTACCAGAACGGCATCCTCGAGGTTCGGGTGCCAGTCGAAAGCGGCGAACCCAAAGCCGTCCGGACGATCAGCATCCGCCACGAGTGACGGACGTACGTCCGTCTTGACATATGTCCCGTCCATACGCCGGCGTCACGCCGACCGGGCCGCCGGGGCGACAGGCTGCATGCCCGCGTCACCGCACCGCGCGGCGGTCACCGCGGTGCGGTCGTCTCACCGGGGTGCGGCGGGCTCGTCGAGGCCGGGGGCTCCCCAGACGGGGAACCATCGGGACAGATCCGGTTCGATGGGAAGATCGCCCTCGAGCGTCGCTTTCATCTGGAGTTCGAGCGGGTTGTCCCGGCGTTCGTCGGCAAGGGGAGCGAAGGGATACCAGGTGCCGCGGGTGAACAGATAGACAAGGCCGAACGATCGGGACCCGTCCGACCGGGATCCTTCGAAGAACGCGACGACGGCGCACAGCAGCGCCGGGCCGAAGCCGGCATCGCGCAGCGTGGAGTTGATCGCGTGCAGATCGGTGACGAGACCGGGCATGTCATCCGCGGAGGTCCGGCGTACCAGCCAGCGGAAGCCGAAGCGGTCGGTCAGCTTCTCGTAGCGACCGCCGTCCAGGACGAGGATCTGGTCGATCTCCCGTTCCAGGCCGGTGAACGCGGCGCCCTCCGCGGGTCTGACACACACCGATCCGACGCCGGTGGGGCGGAAGCGGGACGAGGTCTGGAGTGTGATCGCGGCCGAGGGCAGGGCGAACAGCCGGTCGAGGTTGGGCTGCCTGGGCCGGGAGCGTCCGAGCAGCACATCCAGGAATCCCATGAGAGTGGCCCTGTCATCACGAAGAGACGTCGCCCGGTGGCTCGTCGAGTCCGGCGGACGGCTCTTCGAGCTCGGCGGACAGCCGGGCCAGCTGCGCGAGGCGGGCGTCGAGTGGCGGATGGGTGGAGAACAGTGTGGACAGGCTGAAACCGCCCGCCCGCGCGGGGGCGAAGAAGAAGGCGTTGAACGGCTCGGCGGTGCGCAGGTCCCGCGTCGGGATCCGGGACATCTCACCGGTGATCTTGGTCAGTGCCGATGCCAGCGCCCGGGGACGACCGGTGAGCAGCGCGCCCGAGCGATCCGCGGCAAGCTCGCGGAAGCGGGACAACGACCTGGTCAGGACGAACGACACCGCGTAGACGAGGGCCGAGACAACCACGATGACGGCCACGGCCACGGCCGCGGCGCCGCTGTCCTCGTCGTCGTCCCGGTTGTTACCGCCGAACCCGCCGTACATGCCGGAGTACAGACCAAACCGTGTGATCAGCCCGGCCAGCACCCCGAGGAAGGCGGCGACGGTCATCACGGCGACGTCCCGGTGCGCCACGTGCGACAGCTCGTGGGACAGGACGCTCGTCAGCTCGTCGGTGTCCAGCCGGCGCGTCAGGCCGGTCGTGACGCAGACCACCGACCGCCGGGGGCTGCGGCCCGTGGCGAACGCGTTCGGCACGTCCACGTCGGCGACTGCCACGGCCGGTTTGGGCAGGTCCGCCAGGGCACACAATCTGTCGATCATTCCGTGCAGCTCGGGTGCCTGCTGCGGGGTGACGATCCGGCCCCGCATCCCGTACAGCGCGATCCGGTCGGAGAACCAGTACTGGGTGAACAGCAGCCCCCCGGCGATCACAATGACAAGTACCGGCGACAGGCCCACCGCGATCAGGACCGCGACGAAGGCGACATAGACCAGCCCGAGCAGGAAGACCGTCAGCAGCATCCGGGCCGCCAGGCCCCGGTCGGGCCGGAACCGGCGGCGAGGCGGTGCGGTCATCGTCGTCACCTCAATCCGGAATCCGGAATGAGGCCCTCGCCGCGACGACCCTCATCCCGAAGACCCTCGTCTCGCAGCATCCCGCGGACCTCGGTGAGGTCGGCGTCCGTGGAGGGCAGTACGAGGTCCGACGGTGTCAGCGTGTCGTCGGGCAGGGGGGATCCATACGCGCGGACACGGCTGAGCAACACCTCGAGCGCGGCGCGGAACGCCGTCTCGTCATCGGCGTCCATGGTCGTGACCAGCTGGTCGTCCAGAGTATTCAGTTCGCCGAGGACGCTGTCGGGCACGGCGAGCTGTCCTTCCCCGAGAATGCGTACGATCATGGCTGTTCGCCTGGCTCGGTGGTCGTCCTCGACCCCTCACTCCCGACACTCCCGATCGCCCGCTGGGCCTCGGTCGCGGGCAGCTGGGTGCCGGTCGCGGGCGGCGCGCCCTTGAGCGCGGCGAGTTCACGCTCGACGTCCGAGCCGGTCGTGATCCTGTCGAGTTCGGCCTGGATGTCGTCGCGTGGCCGGCCGGTCACGGTCGCGTCGTCGAGCGCGCCCGATGCGAGCAGCTCGTCGATGGCGCCGGCACGGGCCTGCATCTGCTGGGTCCTGTCCTCGGCGCGCTGGATCGCCAACCCCACGTCGCCCATCTCCTCGGAGATACCCGAGACCGCCTCGCCGATCCTCGCCTGCGCCTCAGCCGCGGTGTAGGTGGCCTTGACCGTCTCCTTGCGGGTGCGAAACGCCTCGACTTTTGCCTGTAACCGCTGGGCGGCTACGGTCAGCTTGTCCTCCTCGGCCCGCAGTGAGGCATGCTGGCGCAGCAGATCCTGAGTCTGCCCGCTCACCGCGGCGCGGCGGCCCAGTGCCTCCCGGGCGAGGTCGTCGCGGTTCGCCGCGACCGCCTGACCGGCCTGCTCCCCCAACCTGTCCGCGGAGGCCTGTAACTGCCTGACCTGCAGCTCGACTCGCTTACGGCTCGTCGCGACATCGGCCACCCCGCGGCGCACCTGCTGGAGGAGGTCGAGCTGCCGCTGGTAGGAGTAGTCAAGGATCTCTCGCGGATCCTCCGCACGATCCAGGATCTTGCTCGCCTTGGTCTTGAACACCAGGGCCAGCCGCCGGCTGAGGCTCATCTCTGCCCACCCCCTCGGGCATCCTGTCCGCTGCCGAGTGCTCCTAACCACCGTCGCCCCCGCAGAACCCGCCAGCAAACCGATCGTGATCTTCGCCCCGCCGGTGACGGTTGACGGAGCCGTTGCCCGTGTCTGGCGCAGTACCGTTTGGATCTACCCCCGGCGAGGAGGTCGCCGTGCAGGAGTGTGAGCTGTCAGCACCTCTGCGTGACATCGAACGTGTAGATCCCCGAGTGGCTCGACAGAGTACTCGCGGAGGCGGATGCAGATCCTGCTGCGGGCCGGTTCCTGTCGTTCGGGTCGGCCGAGGAGACAGCGACGGCTTCCGTGCCAGGCCGAGCGGATCGTCTTTCATACTGACGGCTGGTCGCGGGTGGGGAAAGCCAGGTGGGAAAGCACAGTTCAGATGCCTTTCTTGGCTGCGACCGGTCGGCCGGAATGCTGAATCCCGCAAGCGGCTTGTCGGTGAAGCCGTTGACCAGTTCGGCGGCTCGCAGCGCGTCCCACAGGTAGGTCATGGGGTCAGGCCGCATACAGCTGTTCCCGGGTCCGCATCACTTCGTCCTGGAAGTACGGGCGACGAACCCTGTTGAACCCCTATGAACATCACAAACGTGGCTGCTGATCAGCGGACCCCTGTCGTCTCCTGACGTCTCCTGACGTCTCCTGACGTCTGATCGCTA
>NZ_CAAAFT010000288.1:0-5235 GCF_900634765.1 Candidatus Protofrankia californiensis
GCCCGAGGCGCGGTGCTGGGCTCACGCCCAACCCGTTTCCTCGGGCCGCCTCCCGCACCGGACCTGCGCCTTTCAACGCATCCGGCGCTCCACAAACCGCGTTGGGCGGTGCTGTTCACTCATGCGACGCTTGGCCACGGCGACGGAATCTTTGTTCCCCGATATCGGTATCTCGTGGTGCTCACCGAGCCCGGGTTGAACAAGACCACGTTGCCGTCCGCTGGCCACCATCTGTCCCGAGGATCGGTGCAGTAGCGGCGTAGCAGTTTCTTCCAGTTGATCCGCCGATGCTTCTTGCGCAGCCATCGCATGATCCGGCTCCACACGTAGGAGCGCAGATATCCGAAGGTAGCATTCGATACCCCGGCCCGGAAGTAGGCCGTCCATCCCCGCAGCATCGGGTTGAGCCGGTGCAGCAGGTCAGCCAGCGACTGGTTCACGTTATGCATGCACGTGGCCTTCACCTTCGCCGTGATCGCGCGGAGCGCTTTCTTGGACGGATAGGTGTAGACGTAGTGCTCGGCTGTCCCTCTCTTGCGGTGCCGTTGGATGCGCCACCCGAGGAAATCCAGCCCCTCGTCAATGTGGGTGACGAGCGTCTTCTCCACCGGCAGGCAAAGGCCCATCGGTTCGATGGCCGCCGCAATGGCGGGGGAGGAGCGCCTCGGCTTGCGCCCGGTAGCTGTTCAGCTGAGGTGCGTAGGCCCGCAACCTCTGCCGCGGCGGTCATCCGTTTGTCGTAGGTGATGAGGTGGTGGAGGCTGTCGCCGGCGAGGAGGGCGGTGGCCAGGTGGATGGCGTCCAGCGAGCGGAGAACCGCTGGGGGCAGAGTGCGCGCAAGGTCGAGGACCGTCGCCGTCACCGAGACGGCGGGGATGGTGCTGTCGCCGATCTCGATCCGGTCCGACCGGTGGACAGCACGGGTCGCGATGTCCACCGCGCCAAGCGCTGTCAGAGCCCGTGCGACCTCGACGGTGGTCAGTACGGACGTGAGAAGATTGTGCTCGGGGTGTGCGTCGAGATGCTTGACCAGCGCATGCGTTTCCGCCTCGCGCCGGAGGAGTTTGACGATCGCACTCGTGTCCAGATAGATCACTAACGCTCGTCCTCTGACGCGAAGATTCGGGTGCCTGACGTCCGCGCCGCCTACAAGATCGTGAGGCGCCTTCCCGGTGAGGTCTACGGCTGGTCGCACGGACTACCGGTCGATGCCGGTGGCCGCTACGGACGGATTCTTGACATCCGCATTCCTGGTTCCCTGTCCGCGTGAGCCGGATCAGCAGGGTGCTGCCGCAGTCGCGGCCTGGCGACACGGCCGTGTTGCTTGTGGTGTCGAGTCCGATCAGTAGCGGTAGCGAACCTGAATAATGATCAGATCGTCTCCGCGCATATGGTAGACCAGACGGTGTTCGTCGGTGATCCGTCGTGGCCAGTACCCGGACAGATTCTGTGACAGCGGCTCCGGTTTACCGATCCCGGTGGCCGGATCGCGCACTGACTCCTCGATCAGGCGGTTGATCCGGCGCAGCGTTTTGCGGTCGTCGGCCCAGGACGTGTAGTCATCCCGTGCCCGCGAGGTGAAAACGACGCGGTGCCTGAGGGCTATCTGTGCGGGGGGTCTGAGGCCACGGCATAGACGTGGGCGGCGCAGTATGGGTTGACCCGTGTGCGACATGATCTGACCCGTGAGGTGCTCATGGTGAGGGCAGCGGAGGTCGACGGTATCTGTGCCCGCGTCAGTGGCTCGTTGACGCCAGATGCGGCTCGCAATATCCGGGCCGCTCTAGACGACGCACGCACAAGCTTGCGCGACGCCGTTCTGGCCGGTGACGTGAACGCACCTGAGCTGCTGACCCGTGCGAGCGTGGCGCGATGTGACATCGCTGAGCAGATCATGCGGCTCCGGCTTCAGGGGCTGGCGCGGGTGCACCAAGGCCTGGCGTCTTTGCAGCAGCACACCGTCCTTGATGCCCTGCTGCCTGCGGCGGTGAAGGTACTCGCCGAGTGCTGTGACTTCGACCGCGCCGTCATCTCGAAGCTGCGGGACTCGGGATGGCGGGCTGAGGCGGTCTGGCAGCACCCGGACGTAGATCACGATGTCGCGACCGCGACCGCAAAGCACCTCACGTCGGACTGGATCCCGCTCAGTCGCGGTGTGCTCGAGGCGGACCTCATCCGTCGGCGTGCCGCCGAGGTCATCCAGGCGGACGACCCGCGTGCCGATAAGGCCCTCATGGCGGCCACCCGCAGCCGGGCCTACGTTGCTTCCCCGATAATGCCCTCGAGTCGTGTCATCGGTTTCTTGCAGGCTGATTGCCTGGTCAGCGGGCGACCACTGACCGACCATGACAGAGACATGCTTTGGGCCTTCGCGCAGGGTTTCGGTGCCCTGGTCGAACGGACCGTTCTTCTCGGCCGGCTGCGCCAGCAGCTGGACCGCGCACGCGGCGCCTTCGCGCAGGCCGAAGCACAGATCGAGCAGCTCGCCCACGACCAGGTCCGATTGGTGCGCTCTGAGGATCCAGTAGCGGTCGTTGCTGGTCGCGCGGAGGCCGTCTTTGGTGTCGTCCGGCCGGAGAGGTCTTCGCGGAGAAAGACCGTCCTCACCGCCAGGGAGACCGAACTCATGGAACTTGTCGCCGGGGGGTTGAGGAACGGCGAGATAGCCGACCGGCTCCTTGTCAGCCGGGAGACCGTGAAGTCCAATCTCAGGAGCGTCATGCGCAAGCTCGGGGCCAGCTCGCGCGCCGAAGCGGTCGCAACATTCTTGGGTAAGCGGTCGTGAGCACGAACCGCCTTCTAGAGAGAGCCGCACGGCTGCTGTCGCCGCACCCGGACCTCAGCGCGGACGTCGACGAGCTCAGCCGCCTATGCCGCCTACGGCTCGTCGCGAGTCCCAGCGCAGAGCTGCGAGTGCTGTTCTGCGACCTTGAGGATCTCCGTGTCCGGCAGGCAACGGAGGAGGTTGCGGCGCGGGTCCGCCGCATCGACGACGTCGAACAGGGCCTGCGCCGGTTGCGAGCTGTCAGTTCTTCAGCTCAGCTGGTAGATCGTGCATGTGAGGAGGTGGTTCGCTCCTGCGGCCTTGAGCGGGTATTGCTGTCCCGCGTTGATGACGGTGCCTGGCAGCCTTGGAAGGTCAACGCGATCGTCCTCGACGAAGAGTGGTTCTCGGCCTGGTCGGAACGGCGAATCCCGCTCGGCGAGTTCGTCCTCGAGACCGAACTCCTCAGTGCAGGCCGACCTCTTCTCGTACATGACACCGCCGATCCCAGGATCCACCCCATCATCCGGGCGGGGCACTCGCAGTCGTACGTCGTCGCCCCCGTCGCCGCGGCGGGCAAGGTCATCGGGTTCTTTCACGCCGACCACGGGATTGGCGGCCAACCATGCACCGAGGTCGACAGCGAGGCGCTCGGCGCCTTCGCCGAAGGGTTCGCGCATCTCTACGAGCGTGCGACGCTCGTAGAACGCCTGCACCGGCAACGCGAAAAGGCCAGGGAGGCCCTGTTCGTCGTCGACTTCACGCTGCAACGGCTCCACGAGACCGAAGTCGCACTCGGAACGCTCGACGACGCCGAAGCATCAGTTTCTGCGCCATCCGTCGGCTCCCTCACCCGCCGAGAACGCGAGGTGCTCGAAGTACTCGCCACCGGGGCGAGCAACCAGCAGATCGCGGAGCGCCTCGTGATCAGTCTTCCGACGGTTAAGACCCACGTGAAGAACGTTCTGGCCAAGCTTGGGGCGAACAACCGCGCGCAGGCCATCGCCATCGCCCTCGACATCCCGGCATTTCTCATCCCTTAGGGATGAGAAATGCTCATCCCGGGGGGTCCGCGCAACAGCAGTGCAAACCTACGCTGCGGCGACCACACGCCGACCGGAGGTCGACATGCTGCACGCCAATCCGACCCCGCCGCCCGCACCCCCCTACGACCTGCCGCTCAACACCACGATGCAGACCGTGGCGACGATCGTGCTCTGGGCCGGCACCGCGGCCCTGCTGGCGTATGCCGTCAGGATGGCCCGTCAGGAGCGATCCCTCTTCCCGGTAGCGCTCGTGGTCGCGGTAGCCGTCGGCAGCATCATCGAGCCGATCTACGACATCACCTACCACCTGCACTGGCTCGACAACGGCAAGCAGTGGACCCTGTTCACCAGCTTCGGGCTGCCACAACCCATCTGGGTGATGCCGGCATACGTCATGGTCTTCGGCCTGCCGGCGCTGTTGCTCTACCGCTCTCTCGCCAAGGGCACGACTCTGCTCACGATCTTCAAGTTGGGAGCCCTGACGGCCTTCACGACGGCAGTATTCGAAATCACCGCCATCAACGTCGACCTCTACACCTACTACGGCGAGTCGCCGTGGCGCGTCCTGGATTACCCGCTGTTCATCGCCTTCATGGAAGCGGCCCAGATCACCGGGTTCGCCGTCCTCGCGACCTGTCTGAAGGTACGCGCGACCAAAGAGATCCACGCCCTCGCGCTGTTCGCTATCTTTCCGGCCAACTTCGCATTCGACACCATCGGCGGTGGTTTCCCGACCCTGGTCCTGCAGAACTCCGCAAACCCCAACGGCTTCCTGCTTTTCCTCAGCGCCTGCCTGAGCGTCGCCTTGGCCGCGACCTGCCTCTGGTGGAGCTCACAGCTGCTCCTCACCCTTCAGCGGCACCTGTCGCGCTCAGAGGCTACCGAGGCGTCCCCCGAGCGAGTCGCCGTCCCGGCCTGACCCAAGCGAGTAACCAGCTTCTTTCCGCACTTCGACCACTGCCCCCTGCAAGAACCAGGAGCCCACAAAAATGGACCACATCACCACCGTCGAAAACTTCTTCAAGCGCTGGAGCACCAGCTACAACGAGTTCTGCGCCTCGTTCACCGACACGTTCACCGCCGACGCGGCCTGGCTCGCAGCCCCTGGCATCCCCGAGACACACGGCCCTGCGGAGGCCATCGCCCTGCTCGACCAGTTCCAGGCCGGTTACAACATGGCGACCGTGCAGGTCCACATGAAGCGCATCAGGCAGACCGGCGAAGTCGTCTGGACCGAGCGGGTCGACGACATCAAAGACTTCGACGGCAACCTAATCGTGTCCATCCCAATCGCCGGCGTCCTGACGCTCAACGACGCTGGCAAGATCACTAGCTACCGCGACTATTGGAACATGCAGGAGATACAGACGAAGGCCCTCGCCTAGTACTACAGCAACAGTGATCTCCGTGTGGTCTCTGCCTGGA
>NZ_CAAAFT010000289.1:0-2471 GCF_900634765.1 Candidatus Protofrankia californiensis
TCGCGGTCAGCGATCACGGGAGGTCCCCCGTGGGCGGCCGCGCCGGGCGGCGTTGGCACGGTCGGCGGTGCGGACGGTCACCTTTCCTCCTCGGTTCGAGAACGCCCGTGTTCTCGGGTTCGCGACGCTTTCTGATCCGGTAGAAGCACTAGATGACAAAGGTCTTGACCCTCGTCATCTCCTCGATCGCGTATCTCGCACCCTCGCGACCGATACCGCTGTCCTTCACCCCGCCGAACGGGATGTTGGGCGACTCGAACTGCGGTCCGCCGTTCACCACGACCGCACCCACGTCGAAAAGCTCGGCGGCCCGGCGCGCGTGGTCCAGGTTGTTGGTGAAGATCCCCGCCTGCAGGCCGTACCGAGTGTCGTTGACGACCTCCACCGCTTCGGAGAAGTCCTTCACCCTGATCACCGGCGCCGTCGGGCCGAAGGTCTCGAGGCGCACCAGATCCGCGTCCCGTGGCACGTGGTCGAGGACGGTCGGCCAGTACTGGGCGCCCACACGCCGGGCCCCGCACAACACCCGCGCGCCCGCGGCCACGGCACAAGCCACGCGGGCCTCCACTTCGCTGGCGGCGTCCCGGTCTATCAGCGTGCCGATGTCGGTCGCCGGGTCCCCCGGATCGCCGACCACCAGGTCCGACGCAGCGGCGGCGAGTTCCCTGGCGAACTCGTCGGCGACGTCCCCGTGCGCGATGATGCGTTTGACCCCGCGGCACGACTGCCCGGAGGTGGCGAATGCGCCCGCGGTGGCCGCCGCAACGGCCGCAGGAATGTCCGCATCCGCCATGATGACCAGCGCGCCACTGTCCCCGAGCTCGTAGGTTTGCCTGATCATCCCGGCCGACGCGGCGAGCAGCCGGCCCACTCTGGTGCTGCCGGTGAACGTCAACATGTCGATATGTCCGGAATGGACAAGCGCGTCCACGAGCTCGCCGGGTTCGCCGCACACCAACGCGATCATGTCGGGTGGCAAGCCGGATCTGAGGAGCGCGTCGACGAAGCGGATCGCGCTCAGCGGGGTCTTCTCCGACGGTTTGACGACCACCCTGTTGTTGGCGGCGATCGCGGGGGCGACCTTGGTGACGACCTGGTTGAGCGGTCGGTTGAACGGCGTGACGGCGCACACGACGCCGATCGGCTCCCGGGTCGTAATCGCGAGGCGTCGCTGCCGAGCGCTGGTGACGTCGGTTCGGATCGCCTCGCCGGTGATGCGCTTGCCCTCCTCCGCGCAGTACCGGAGTTGAGTGGTGGCGCGGTCCACCTCGCGCCGGGCGTCCATGATGGCGAGACCGGACTCCTGGGAGATCGTGCTCGCGAAATCGTCCCGTTCGCGGTGGAGAAGCTCCGCTGTCGCGGCGAGGATGTCGCTTCGGTCGTACGCGGTGAGCTCAGACCTGGCTCCGGCAAGCCCGCGCGCCGCCTCGAGCGCCTGCTCCGGGCTCGCGCGCACCACCGTCCCCACCACCTCGTCGGTGTAGGGGTTGCGCACCTCCGCGACGCCCACGCCGGGCGACCACCGGCCACCGGAGAACAGACCCTTTGTCGCGTTCATCGGCCGACCTCGTAGGCGACGGCGACGTTGTCGATCAGGCGTGCGCCACCCAGGCGCACCGCCCCGAAGACGCGCAGCTCCTCCACCGGTGTGCCCGCGACGGCCGGGCCGAGCGAACCGGTGTACACCTCGACGTACTCGACCAGGTCGAACCCGCGCGCTAGCAGGGTCTCCGCGATATGCTTCGTGGTCTCGCCGATGACGTCGATGCCGTGCTCGGCGATCCGACGCGCGCCGCGCCGCAACTCCGCGTACAGCCGCGGGGCGATCGCCCGCTGGCCCTCGTCCAGATACGTGTTGCGGCTGCTCAACGCCAGGCCGTCGACGTCGCGCACGGTCGGGCAGGGCACCACCTCCACCGGGAGCCCCTGATCCTCCACCATCGCCCGGATAACGGCGTACTGCTGGTAGTCCTTCTCACCCCAGTAGGTCCGATCGCAGTCGACAATGTGCAACATCTTGAGGACCTCGGTGGTGACCCCGTCGAAGTGCCCCGGGCGCTGCAGGCCGCACAGCACATCGGTCAACCCGCGCACGACGACCTTGGTGCGCACCTGGTCGATGCGCCGCTCACCCGAAGGGAAGATCGTCTCCGTGGCCGGCGCGAAGACCGCGTCACACTCCCGGTCGCGCAAGGCACGGAAATCCGCTTCCTCGGTCCTGGGATAGCGGGCGAAGTCCTCGGAAGGACCGAACTGAATCGGATTGACGAACAAGGTCAAAACCACCTTGTCGCATTCTCTCTGAGCGGCGTCGACAAGGCTCAGGTGCCCTTCGTGGAGAGCACCCATGGTCATGACACAGCCGATGGAGGAACCGGCGGCGCGCCATTCACGCGTCTGCTCACGCACATCCTCGATCGTGTGCAGGACTCTTAACAACGTGCCCCCTCCACAGCCGATTCAGGCATGAT
>NZ_CAAAFT010000289.1:2936-9515 GCF_900634765.1 Candidatus Protofrankia californiensis
TGTTACCTTCTCCTACAAACGCGATCCGGGACAACACCGGCGACATCGAGCCGGGAGTCTCGTGCACCGGGAAACGCAGAAGTCGACGATACGCCGTGCGTCGCAACCAGGCGAACCGGCACTACTCGGGCCGCTCACGGTCGATTCAGTCCTGATAGGAGAGCAGGCATTCTCTCCAACGAAAAGGACCCCGGTGGAACCAGAAACGGATCTCGGTGACCGCGCCACACCGGAAGAGGTCGGTCTGTCGTCCAGCAGGCTCGCCAGGATCGAACGGATGCTGTGGTCGCACGTGGACGACGGCCGGCTGCCCGGCGCGGTAGCGCTCGTGTACCGCCGGGGCCATGTCGCGTATACCGCGCAGGCCGGCACCGTGACGCCGTCAACCGGCACACCGATGCCGCTGGACGCGATCTTCCGCATCTACTCGATGACCAAGCCGATCACGAGCGTGGCCGCCATGTCCCTGCACGAGGAGGGACTCCTCGACCTCAGCGATCCCGTCGGGCGGTTTCTGCCCGAATTAGCCGACCTGCCGGTAGGCGAATCCACATCGGACGGTGGATACCGCCTCGTGGACGCGGAACGGGAGATCACTGTTATCGATCTGCTGCGGCACACGTCCGGCATCGTTGGCGGGTATTTCGGAACCCCCTGGATCCTGAAGCTGTACGAGAAGGCCGGTATCAGGGAGTTCGACCACACGGACGTCGCTTATACCACGTCCACACAGGACCTCGTCACCTCGTTCAGCAAGCTGCCCTTGGCCATGCAACCGGGCTCTCATTGGGAGTATGGTCGATCTGGCGATGTCGTGGGACGCCTCCTGGAGATGGCCAGCGGCCAGCCGCTGGACGCTCTGCTCGCCGATCGAGTGTTTACCCCACTCGGCATGGCCGACACGGGGTTCTTCGTCCCACCGGAGCGTGCCCACCTGATCGTGCAGCCGGCTGAGCCCTTCGCCGCGGACACGGTGATGCGCGACCTCACCTCGCGTCCAACCTTCCTCTCCGGCGGCAGCGGCGCTTTCTCAACCGTCCGGGACTATCTCCGGTTCACCAGGATGTTGCTGGGAATGGGTGAACTAGACGGACAGCGGGTGCTCAGCCGGAAGTCGGTCGAGCTGATGACCTCCGACCACCTCGGTTCGCTGTACGGCACCGGCCCCGACTACATGCCGCGCGACGGGTACACGTTCGGCTTGGGCGTGGCGGTGCGCAAGCAGTCGGGACTCTCCGAAGTCCTCGGCTCCGCGGGCGACTACTGGTGGCTCGGACGCGGGTCGACCAGCTTCTTCGTCGACCCGGCCGAGGATATGATCGGGCTGTTCATGACCCAGAAATACTGGCGGGCCAGGCACTACCAACGGGTTTTCAAGAACCTCGTGTACCAAGCCGTGATCGACTAGAAGGACGATGAGTCGTACGAATGGTGAGATGCGCCTGCCATGGCCGCTACATCTTGCCGAGCAGGCCGAGGAGTACCTGCTATCCACAAAGATCACCACAGTCACTGAGCTCGCCGTTAATGGCGACTGTTTCTGACGTCCTGAGCCCTGCTGATTCTTTCCTGAACTTTCATGGGCTGGTGGGTGATGCGTCGTTGATTCGGCTTGCCAGCCGGGTCGGGCTGGTTCGGGGCGACGAGAGCACGAGAAACAACAGCGTAACTCAACTATAACAGTCAGTGCAGGCAGATCGAGAGAGACCCTGCCCGAGACGGAACAGGTCCACCCGTTCACCCATGACGAGCCGATTGCCCGGGACAAGACGAACCTGGACATCAGCTGGCTGCGCGCCCCGGGCCTGGACGAGGGCGACACCCTGCTAACCCCAGAGGTGATCGCTCGCGAGACCGTCGCGGACCTGCAGACCGCGGTCGCCGAGTTCACCGCTGTCGCCGACGCCTCGCCGCCGGTGCGGAGCAGCGTCATCACCCACAGACACAGCCCACCGGGGGCCGGTTGGCCAGTGGACGGCAACGGACACATCCCTCCCCGCCCCAAGGGGACGGCCCGTAAGCTTCCGTACACGAAGTGGCGAAGGGGGCGTTCGGTCGGATGAGTGGCAAGGCAGGGAGATCGATCCCCGGGGCCGTCACGCTGGTCCGGCAGGCACTGCTGAATCAGTTCGAGGACTTGATCGACACCAGCGATGTCACCCATCCAGATCCGGCTGAGCGACACCGCAAGTTCCTCTCCCGAGCGTTGGCCGCCCTAGTGGCGCGGGACCGTGCCGACTGCGACGCATCCGAAGCCGCCGAGATGGTCATTGATGGACGCGCCGACTTCGGTATCGACGCGATCGCCGTGGCCAGGAGCGAACCGCGGCTCTGGCTCATCCAGTCGAAGTGGAGCGACCGCGGTGAGGCCGGTATCGGCGCCGGCGACGCGCTCAAGACGATCGAAGGACTTCGGCTGATCGACCAGCACCAGTTCGACCGCTTCAACGAACGATTCCAGGTGCTCGCGGAACGGGTACGTGCCGTGCTGCTCGACGCCGACCGGCGCATCACCGTGACGATCGCTCTGATGGGAAGCCAGCAGCCGTCAGCCGAGGTCCGACAGAAGTTCGACGACGCGGTGCGGGAGTTCAACCGGTTCGGCGAGGTCCTCGACGTCGAGTACTGCCTGGCCAGAGATATCAACAACGTGCTCGGTCGTAGTATCGCGCCGAAACCGGTCGACCTCGCCATCAGGATGCAGCAATGGTTTGATCTCCATCACCCCTTCGAGGCCTACTCGGGGATCGTGGCGGCGGGCGAGATCGCCGAATGGTACACGCGCCACGGGGATCGGCTCTTCAGCAAGAACATCCGCACCAACCTCGGAATTACCAAGGTCAACAGCGGTGTCGTCGAGACGTTGACGACGACGCCGGAGAATTTTTGGTACTACAACAACGGCATCACCGTGCTATGCAACAGCCTCAGCCTCAATCCCTTCAGTCGGAGCGCCGCACGCGGCCCGGCCGAACTGGTACTCGACGACGCGAGCGTCGTCAACGGCGCCCAGACTGTCGCTGCCATCGCCGAGGCGATGCGAAAGAGCCCGGAGATCGTCGGCGGAGCGCTCGTCGGGGTCCGAGTGATCGTTGTGGGACGGGCGCCCGCGGAGCTGGCAACCACGATTACGCAAACGACGAACACGCAGAACGATGTGGAGCTGCGCGACTTCGTGGCACTCGACCGAGTGCAGACGGACATCAAAGATGATTTCGCGCTGACCCTCGACAAGGTTTACGTCATCAAGCGCGGCGAGATTGACCCGCCGCCCGAGGGCGGATGCTCGATCGTTCACGCGGCCATCGCGCTCGCCTGCGCACATCCGGACGTCGAGCTGGCCGTTCGCGCGAAGAGGGACTCTTCTCTGCTATGGGAACGCGGCTCCAAAGGGGCCTACACCCAGCTGTTCGGACGCCGCCCTTCAGCGCTGCGGATCTGGCGCTGCGTCCAGACGCTCCGAGCGGTACAGGAGGGGCTACACGAGAGCCGTAACCGGCGGCGCGGGCGCGCGGAAGCCGTCGCCGAACACGGCGATCTGCTTGTGACACACATTGTCTTCGCCCACATCACGCTGAGCGGTGCCGACGACCCTGACGAGGACTGGCTCGCGCGGCTCAGCGACGTGTCGACCCTCGTCGAGCAGGCGGTCGGCTGGCTGGTGCTACGCATTGATGAGAGCTTCGGAAAGAACTCCTTCATCGGCAGCACCCTGACCTCTGCCGACCGGTGTCGGCCGCTGGTAAAGCGGGTCCTGTGGGACATGAGCACGGATCGTCCGGACCCTGTACTCCCAGACGACTACAACCCGGCCAAGGTGGCCCGCCGCACCCGGCGGCCGAACACGGTGGGGATCCTGGTCGATGCACGCAGGATCAAGGATGGCACCCGGCTGGTGTTCTCAACGATCAGCAAGCCCGAAGAACGCGCGGTCGGGGGCTGGTTGGCGGCAGATCCGCGGCGGGCTGAGGCAACCTGGGTGAACAGCCGCTCGAAGCCGTTGGTCTGGGCCGTGGACGGGCGTCAGTACGCGCCGTCCACCCTCGTACAGGAAATCTGGCGACAGGCCGCTTGGGAGCAGGCACCTGTCGCAGTCCAGGGGCCGGCGCGCTGGTCGGTGCCCGCAGAAGGATCATTGGTCGAGCTTGCCGAGGTCCTGCTGCGGGCGGACGCGGCTGGCGCAGCCGGCTGAACGCGGCATGGTCGCTGTCTGGTGGCTCTCGTGCATGCTGGCGGAAGCACAGGAGCGACCAGCGAGCGATCATTCGTGGCTTAGCCGAACGGGATGGCCGGCACCTGGCGGCTCGGTGCGGACTCCTCGGTGCCCAGCGGGTGCTGGCAAGACGCCGCTCGGTGCACGTGAGCAGGTCGTGTGCTGGTGGCCCGCCGGCCCGCGCTGGCCCCGTCCCAGGCACCGCGACCCTCGTTCACGATCTCGCCGAAGCCCTGGCTGACATTTGCAAATTGTGAACCTAGCGTTACTAAGATCACTGAATCTGAGGATGCGAACCGCCAAACACCCAGGTCAGGCGGTATGTGAGACCTACCCATCGGACGAGTGGTGGGCCTGGGGGGAGACTCGAACCACAGGCTCCGCGGCGTAGACAGCGCCGAAGGCGAGGCAAGGCGGCATCGTCCGGATCTCCCATTCCTCCCGGTGGAGACGGTCAGTTTGACCCGGGGATGCTTCGCCAAATCGTGGACCATCTCGGCGTCGATCCCGACAACAATGCGGCTTTGATCGATCTCGCGGCGGTCACGGTGACGCGGATGGCGTGGCGCGACGGTCCGGTCGAGGACTGGCACGCCGGCCCCGAAAGCCAGCTCGGCGACGCGGAGATGATGCGTGCGAACGCGGCAACCACGCCTGGTGCGCGGCCTTCTGGCCATGTCGTGCGTCAGGATTCTTGGCACAGGGGTTTGTTGGCCCTGAGCCCAAGGAGATCAGTGATGAGTCGTCCCTCGCTGTTCCACGCCGAGGACAAGATCCGCATAGTGTTGCCGGCGGATCAGGACGCGGGACGGTAGGCGAAATCGGTCAAGGACACCGTGAGCTCCTCCCTGTTCTTCCGGTACTCGATGCAGTACCGGGTGGGGTACCAGCCCGCCACCTTCCAGGCTGCAGGCGCCTTGATCGGAGTGCAGGAGTCTGCCTTGCCGCCTGTCACTTCCGCCAGCCACGCCTTCGTGATCATCGGCTCGTAGAAGGTAATCTCGCCGTTGTAGGCGCCGTACATGAAGGTGTGGGTGAACATGTTGCCGTTGAACTCCGGCGAGCTCAGATCGGTCAGATGGTTGCCCATCGCGGACACCACGGCGCCGAAGTCGAAGTAGCCGTCCGGCCGGTAACGGTCGGACACAGGTACCCGGGCGGTGGCGTAGTCGTCGCCGTTGATGAGCCCTTCCCCGCTACCGGACCCGGTCCGGATCGCGTTTCGAGCGGCCAGGTCCTGAATGTAGAAGTGGAAGTCGAAGTGGGGAAGGCCGTAGACGGGATCGGGCGCGTGCCCGTGCGGGTCCCAGGTCAGCAGGGCCCACGTGAACGGACCGCCGACCTGCTCGGTGAACTGCTGGGGTAGTTCGAGCACGAAGTCGTGACTATGCACGCATTCGGCCTGCTCGTCAATCGTGCCGTCGCCATCGACGTCGTAGCAGTGCTGGCCGTCTGTATTGGCAGTGGGCAGGTTCGTCAGGGCGTTCTTGCCGAACACGAAACCCAGGCTGAACGGTCGGACGCCGTCGAGCTGAGCGTAGGTACGGATGCGCCCGTCGCCGAGAACGACCGGCTCACCGTACACCGCGCATGGGCCGGGATACGAGCGGGTCTTATGGTAGAGCTCGGTGGTCACCGTCGACAGGACCTTGACGTTGTGCTCCACGCCATCAGCCTCGACCAGGCACACCGGGCTGCCCGAGGGCTTGGCCGCGGTCGAGCCCTCGGGCGTGGCCGACGACGATACGGATGCGGCGGCAACCGCCACCCCGACGACGGTCCCGAGCATGAGGACGGCACCCAGAAGTCGCGTCCGTCGTGGGCGCGCGCTTGACATGGCAATGGTCCTTTCTGTCAGAAGAACAGCTGGTCCTGCATGACGTGGCGTGACTGGTTCAACAGCTCGCCGTCCACACGCACAAGCACGTCATTCACGACGCAGCTGGGTCGAACTACTGTGCGCCGCCGGGCCGTATGCTAATCACCTGGGTGTAGAAGGTGAAGCACATCCGGCGGGTCGAGAACGATTATGTTGAACTAGCGCCAGCGCACGACCGGGTCGTTGTCGAACCGTTTATGGAAATCGTGCGGATCTACCACGATGGCCGGGTGGCCCGGGGGGATCTCACCCCCGGGCTCCCACAGAACGGAGCGTGACGATCTCTCGTCACTCCGCTCTTCTCACCTGATCCGTCAGAACTCGGGCATCCACGCCCAGTGGGTGAACAGTCGGGGCTGCCTTCGCAGGAGCCCGTTCCACCAGCGCTTGGCACGCTTGAACGCCCTCAACCGTTTGAACTTCCGCCGCGCCCACCGCACCTGGTCGGGTGGCCCGGGGGGATCGCACCCCCGGGCTCCCACAGAAC